>JAADEP010000135.1 GCA_013153335.1 Chloroflexota bacterium | reverse complement strand
CCCGCGCTGGTCCCTCTTGCGTTGGGGCGGGCGCTACGCTTGATGCAGCAATGGGCTGGCGGCACCGTCGCGCGCGACATCCTCGACGCGTATCCCAAGCCGCACCAAGACCCGGTGAACGTGATCACCCCCCGTGACGTGCGCCGCTATTTGGGCTTAGACCTCGACGCCGAGACCATTGCCGAGCTTCTGCGGCGTTTGGAGTTCGAGGTGCACATCGAAGGTGAGGGCGACGAAGCGCGGCTCATCGTCCGCACCCCGCCCCATCGCTTGGACATCGGCGAAGGTGTGGTTGGCCGCGCGGATTTGATGGAAGAAATCGCGCGCATCTATGGCTACGACCGCATCCCTGAGACCCGGTTGGCGGATGAGCTGCCGCCCCAAATCGAGGACCCGCGGCTCGAAGCCGAGACCCGGTTGGTGGATACGTTGGTCAAGCTCGGCCTGCAAGAGGTCATTACCTATCGCCTGACCGCGCCCGAACGAGAGGCCCGGGCCCTCGCGCCAGACGTAGAGCCACCGCCCGAGCACGCGTACGTTCGCCTGCTCAACCCCATTGCTGAGGACCGGCGCGTGTTGCGTCGCAGTCTCTTCCCCAACTTGCTGGAAGTGGCCGAGCGTAACGCGCGGTTTGTCGAGCGGCAGGCGATGTTTGAAGTGGGGCCGGTCTTTTGGCCCCGGGAAGGCGAGCTCTTGCCCGAAGAACCGCCCTTCCTCGCGTTCTTGCTCACCGGCCCGCGCGAGCCAGAATACTGGGCGGGTTCGGACACCGAAGCCATGGATTTCTATGATTTGAAGGGCATCCTTGAGGCCCTGGCCCGGGCCCTGCACTTGCAAGCGCCCTTGCACTTTGCCCCGGGCCGCCATCCGTCCTTGCATCCGGGCAAGACGGCCGCGGTGTATTTGGGGTCGACCCTCCTGGGGCACATTGGCGAACTACACCCCCAAGTCGCGGCCCGGTATGACCTGCCGTACCCGGTCATTGGCGGCGAGCTGGCCCTCGCGCCCCTGCTCGACGCAATCCCCGAGCGCTATCCCATCGAGCCCATCTCGCCCTATCCGCCCGTGGTGGAAGACATCGCGTTCGTGGTAGACGAGGACGTCCCGGCTCAGCGGGTTGCGGACGTGATTCGGGAAGCCGGGGGCGCGCGGCTCGTGCGCGTGGAATTGTTCGACGTGTATCGGGATGCGGAGAAACTCGGCCCGGGCAAGAAGAGCCTGGCCTATCACCTCACCTACCAAGACCCGAACCGCACGCTCACGGACAAAGACGCGGCCAAGATTCGCAAGCGCATCATCCGCCGCGTGGAACAGACCCTGGGCGGGCAGCTGCGCGGGTAACCCATACGCCCTGCAGGGCTTACCTCGAACCGCCGTCCTCGCCCGCTATGGGGACGGCGGTTCGTTTTGCTCTGGAGCAGGCCATGCTAAGCCGATGAGCGCGGCCAGCCCCAGGCCGAGCAGCGCGCCGGCCAGCGCCGCGCGGGCCACAGACCGGGTTCGATAAACCGGGAGCGTATCAGGCTCCACTTGTTCGGCCGCGAGTTGGGTATACGGCGAGACTCCACCGCTTTGGTCCATGAGGCTTTGGATGCGCGCGAGCCGGTCCTCACGCTGCTGGTACATGTCCGCGAGGGCCTTGGGGCACGTTTGCGCGCGTTGTTGCGCGACCGCGCGCGCGGCCTCAAGCCACGCCTGGTTTTGGACCGCGTCGCGGGGCAAGGGCGTGGCGCTCAGGTCGAGCCAGGCCAGCGCCTCCCACAAGACCCAAGCCTCGGCCGGGGTTCGGGCAGGTTGCGCGTCGGCGAGGGTGGTCACAGCTTGTTGCGCGGCCGCGCACTCCCATTCGGCTTGCGCGATCGCGCGCGCGAGGTCGCGCAATTCTCGTTGGAGCTGTTGCGCTTCTTGCGCGAGCGCGACCTTCGCCCGCGCGACGCGCAGGAAGGTTTGCGCCCAGGTCGCCACCCACGCGCGCGCCTGCGGAGCCGTGGGCGCGGTGGCCCAAAAATGCCATCGACCATCGCGTTCGTCATAGAGCGTGAGCCAGCCTTGCGTGCGCAACGCGTCGACCGGCTGGCCGCTCACATCCGAAACCGCGCGCAAGACCTCGTCCGACCAGGCGAGGCTGAGCAGCTTTTTGTTCTCTCGGCTGAGGAAGTAGAACAAGCGCCGGTCCGTGCCCTGGGGCAGCACCTCCTCGAGGTTGTAATCCACCACGATCTCGGCGCGCGCGCGGTAAGGCGAAGGCGCGAGGGCCGCGAACCCTGCGGCCAGAGCCGCGCCCGCCAGCGCCCCGGCCGCGAGCCAGCGCCAGGCCAGGAGCACGCGCACCAGATCTTCCAGCGAAGGGGGCCGGAACCATCGGCGTCGCCAGTTTGCGTTCATGGGTTTGGCTCCTTGGTGGATGGGGTCGCGCCGGCATCGGCCGGGGCCCCACCGTGCAGATAAGCCCAGATTTGTTGGGCCAAACGGCGTGGAATGCCCGGGACCTGGGCCAGGGCCTCGGGCGTGGCCTGCATGAGCGCGTCGAGGGTGCCGAAGTGTTGCAGCAAAGCCTGTCGCCGCCGCGGGCCCACGCCCGGGATATCTTCCAGGGCTGAGCGTAGCGCGTCGCGGCGTCGACGCCGACGGTGGGACGTCAGCGCGAAGCGATGCGCTTCGTCGCGCACGCGCTGAAGCAAGTGCAAGGCAGGGTCGTGGGGCTCGAGGTGCAGCGGCTCGGACCGGTCGGGCAAATAGATGGCCTCTTCTTGTTTGGCCAAGGCCAAAATCGTGACGCGCGCGGTCAAGCCATATCGCGCGAGCACCGCGCGCGCTCGGTTCAGCTGGCCTGGCCCCCCGTCGATCAGAATGAGGTCAGGCAGCCGCGCGAACGATTCATCGGGCTTGGCGCCGGGTTCTTGCTTGAGGGCCTGGGCCGCTTGCCAGCGGGCGAAACGGCGGTCCAGCGCCTCTTCGAGCGCCGCGTAGTCATCCACCCCCGTGACCCCGCGGATGTTGAACCGGCGGTAATGGCCTTTGCGCGGGAGGGCCTGCTCAAACACCACCATGCTCACCGTAGTCGCGACGCCGTGCAAGGTCGAGACATCATAACCCTCAATGCGGTGCGGCGGACGGTCGAGGTTCAGCACGCTTTGGAGCGCGGCCAGGGCCTCGGTTTGGCGTCGGTGTTCGGCTTCCCATTGGGCCCGCAATGCGGCCAAAGTTTCGGCCGCGTTTTGGGCCGCGAGCTCGACCAGCGCAGCCTCATCCTCATCCCGAGGGAGCACGAAATGAATGCGCTCGCCCCGGCCTTTTTGGCGCAGCCATTGCTCAATAATGCGCGCCTCTTCCAAATCTTGGGGCAAGAGCACCCGTTCCGGCCGGTTCGCGACCCCTTCCTGACCATAAAAGGTCTTCAAAAATTGGGCCAGCACCTCCGCGTCGGTGGCGCCTTCCGTGTTCTCAAAGACGAAATACTTGCGACCGAGCATCTTGCCGTTGCGGATGAAGAACACCTGCACCACGGCCTCATCGCGGTCGCGCGCGATCGCAAGCACGTCCGAATTGCCGAATTTGGGCGAGATAATGCGTTGTCGCTCCACAATATGTTGGATCGCGCGCAACTGATCTCGCAACCGGGCGGCTTTTTCGAACTCGAGCCGCTCAGCCGCCTCGCGCATCGCGCGCTCGAGCCGTTGCACCACGGGCTCGGTCTGGCCCTCCAAAAAGCGGGCCAGCTCTTCAATCATGGCCCGATATTCCGCTTGCGTGACCGCGCCGATGCATGGACCCAGACACAGGCCCAAGTCGTAATACAGGCACGCGCGGGCGTCGCGGCCGGTGATGGGCCGATTGCACGTGAGGTAAGGGAAGACCTTGCGCAGCGCGTTAAGGGTCTGGTGCACGGCCCACACGCTAGTGTATGGCCCGTAATACCGCGCGCCATCTTGCATCACCCGCCGCGTGACCGTCACCTTGGGGAAGGGGTCAGCCCAGTGGATTTTGATGTATGGGTAGCGCTTGTCGTCCTTGAGCTGGATGTTATACCGAGGCCGGTAGCGCTTGATCAGGTTCATCTCCAAAATCAGCGCTTCCAGTTCGCTACCGACCACGATCCATTCGAGCGAGGCCAAATGCGCGAGCAAGCGCCGCACCTTAATGCTGTGCTGCGCGGCACTGGGTTGGAAGTACGAGCGCAAGCGGTTGCGCAAATTGACCGCCTTGCCGACATAAATGACCTCGCCCCGGGCGTCGCGCATCAAATAGACGCCCGGTTTTTGAGGCGCCTGGGCCGCTTGCTCGCGTAAGCGCTCGAGACGTTCGTCCATGGTAAGGGAATTATACCGGGCGGAGCGTTCACGGGGCAAATGGGCGCACGCTAAGGTCGTCGAAATGTCAAACGGCGCGGGGAGGATGCGAAGAGAGCCATCGCCGTTGCGTTGAGCCAGGCACAACGCGCCTTGGGCGCCGCCGTGGGCTGGAAGCCCGCGGCTAGTTGGTATAAAATTGTACGCGAATTATCCGGCCCCGCGCGCGGCGTGCGGCAATTTGTAGCGGGCGGGTTCAGCCGCCCGCGGCTAGGGGCGCGGGTTCCGCTGCCCGCGGGGCAAGCGCGGGTTTCGCCGTCCGCGAATCCCCGTGGCCACGGGCGTGCTCGCACGCCGCCCCGCCGC
>JAADEP010000086.1 GCA_013153335.1 Chloroflexota bacterium | reverse complement strand
CACGGCCCAAGGACGTATCGGTCCGCGAGGCGGCCAAAAGCACAGCCAGGGTGGCCACGTCGGTAACGACAAACCCGCCTCGATAGAGCGCGGGCAAATAGCCCTGGCAACGCGCGAAGAGCCCAAGCAGCACGAAGAAGCCGCTCCAACCTATGACCTCGGCAGCGAAGCGGGCGCTTGCCGCAAGACGGCTTCGGTTGCGCCGCGGCGGCCATAGCAAAGCCAGCGCGGCTCCGAACAACAGGCCAGCCGCGCGGGTATCGGTGCCGTAATATACCCGAGCTGTATCCTCATACGGCTGATACAGGAGCCAACGCCACCCCACCGAAAGAAAGGCCAGCCCCAACGTGAGCGCTAGCAGCCTGTTTTGGGATTGGCCGCGACCTCGCGAGGCTGCAAAGGCCACCAACAAAGGCCAGATCAAGTAGAACTGCTCTTCAATGGCCAGCGACCATAAGTGTTGCAAAAGGGGTGGGCGTCCAAAGTGTTCAAAGTAAGGAACTTCACGAAAGATATACACCCAATTGAGGACGTAAGCCAACGCAGCAAGGGTATCTTCCCGGAGCCGAGGCAGCGTTTCGGGCGCGAGCACCCGGGCAGCCGCGGGCAAGATCAAAAGCAGCAGCCACAGCGCAGGCAGCAAGCGCCGCGCGCGGCGGAGCCAAAAGTGCCGGAACCGGATCCGACCCTCCACCTGAATGTCGAGCATCAAGAGCGCTGTGATGAGGTAGCCGGACAGGACAAAAAAGACCTCCACGCCCAAAAAGCCTCCGTCGCTCCAGGGCAGCGCGCTGTGATACGCGATGACGGCCAAAACCGCGATCCCGCGCAGCCCGTCGAGGCCGGGCATATACGGAAGCCGTCGCGCGGTGGGACCGGTTTTTCGGTGCGTCATAAGTTCGCCCCTGCGTGCAAGAATGGGGCGGGGCTGTGAGGGAGATGGGGGCTAAGCAATGCGTGTGGCCGCACGCAAGATGTGCGTGGCCGCGCGGCGCAAACGATCGTTGACCGCCAACCCCAGCCCCTGTTCGGGCAGCGTCCGGGCGAGGATGGCGTGGGGCGCTTGGGCTTCGAGCGCGCGCAGGCCTTGGAAGAGCCGCGCGGCCGCGGTCGTTGCGTCATCCTCAGGCCCTAATGAAAAAACCATAAGCCCTCGATCCGCGAACAAGACCCGGTCTTCGTCCGGAACCAGGACCGCGACCGAGAGCCCTTGTTGTTGCAAAAGGGCCGCGGTATCAAGCATCATCGTACGCGCCCAGTCGGGCGGGCCATCGAACAGCCACAAAGGCACGCGCGGCGCGTAATGTCGGGGCAGCGTCCCGGGCGCGGGCGCGGGTTGGCCTTCAGGATGTGGGCCCGCGCGGCGTATCGACCGGCCCAGCACGGCTTCGAGGGCTTCGACCGGAACGCCACCGGGCCGCAACAAGACCGGTGGGTCTTGGGTTACGTCCAAAATTGTGGACTCCACCCCAACGGGCGTGGGACCTGCGTCCAAAACCACATCAACGGCATCCCCTAGATCCGCGAGCACGTGTTGGGCCGTGGTCGGGCTCACGTGCCCGAAACGATTCGCGCTGGGCGCGGCCACGGGGACCCCGGCTGCCTGAATCAGCGCGCGCGCGACCGGATGGCTGGGGATGCGCACCGCGACCGTATCTCGGCCCGCGGTGACGTTCGTGGGCACGCGCGGGTGCTTGGGCAGGATAAGGGTAAGCGGCCCGGGCGCGAAGTGCGCCCACAAACGTCGAGCAACCTCCGGAACCTCCCCAGCCACCTGGTCCACGTCTTCAGGTCGGGCCAAGTGCACGATCAGCGGGTCGTAGGCCGGGCGTTCTTTGGCCGCAAAGATGCGCGCAACCGCGGCTTCGTCCAGTGCGTTCGCCCCCAGTCCATAGACCGTCTCAGTGGGGAACGCGACCAGACCACCCGCGCGCAGGATCTGGGCCGCGCGGGCAATGGTTCCAGGCGCAGGGTGTTGCGGATCAACGGCGAAAACTTGAGGCATGCGTCGAACCCTGTTCGTCTTCGGGTTGTACCCGGCGCCAGCCCTGGCGCATTCGGACAAAGCGCGCTTCGTAGACCGGCCCGTCAGGGGTCTCGAGTCGAAATTGCACCCAGGGCCGAGGCCCCCCCGCGAAACGAACCCAGCCGAAGTTCGGCCCGATCCATCGCGCGAGCCATCCCGCATGCCGCACGCCGGGCACGCGCGCAATGCGGCTCAGTTTAAAGCCCCAGGGCGGTGTCGCCTGGCCCCAAGGCGAAGCCGTGAACTCCCACACCGGCAAGGGGCCTTCCGCGCCTTCTAGATAAGCCTCGAGCGCGTAACCCAGGTGAATGTCGCCCGAGAGGAGAAAGACGCCATCCACCTGATGGGCCGCGAGCAAATGAATAAGACGCCGCCGGTCATCAGGGAAGTCCGTCCACGCAGCCAAACCCCAAGGGATGAGGCTGTGATGGAACACCGTGTCGGGCGTGACGATAAACTTGATAGGATATGCATCGCGCACCCGCAGGAGCCATTGTTCCAGATCGGCCCATTGCGCTGAATTCATGAGCGCGCGGCCATATGGGCCCGAGACCCGATGACTGTAGAGGTCCATAACATAGAACGCGGCCGGCCCATAGGTGAACGCGTACGAAAAGTGGCCACGATCCGACGTGAGCAACAGCGGTCGCCCGTCAGGCGCGGTCTCGGGCGGCCGGATCAAACGCGGCGCGTGGAGCAGTTGGTGCTCCCAAAACGCATGGATCGCGGCCGTGATGCGTCGCCGGGTGAGCTGGCGTGCCTCTGGCGGCGCGTGGCGCAACCAGCGCCAAAATCGATTGAGCCAGGGGATTTGGGCCTCGATGCGGTCTTGGGTGGTCCAGGCCCAATCGTTGTCGACTTCGTGATCGTCCCACATCATGTACCACGGCAACCGGGCCAACGCCTCGCGCCACGCGGTCTGGGCCCACGCGATGCGATAGACCTCCCGGTAGTCCTCCAAAGTCAGGGCCACCCGGCCCAGACCGTTGTTCCAGGCTTGGTCAGGGTAAACTTGATCGCCGATGAGCAGGCCGAAGTCGGGCGCATCGTCGCGTTCCAGCAATTGAAGCAACCGGTGCACCGAGCCCTCACCAAAGGGATTGTGGGGCGCGAAGCACGATCCAAAAACAAAGGTGAACGGCCCGACCGCGCGCGGCGACGCAGGCGCCGTACGGAAGCTGGGCGGGGTTTCGACCAATGCGGGCCGCGTGGGCGAGGAGGTGAGCGTGTAGAAATAGCGGGTCGCGGGCTCCAGGCCCTCTATCCGAACCACGGCTGCGTGTCCGCCGTCTTCACGGCGCTGGGCCTGGCCAGCAAGGCGCGCATCGCGCAAATCATGGCGCTGGCCGACCCACGCGTACACCGGCCCGGGTTCATGCCCCCGGACCCACAAATTCGCCGCGTGGGGTTCAACCGCACCGACCACCGGCCCCACGAGCCACGGGCCATGCGCGATGGCCTCGTGTTCGGTCGATTCTGCGGGTATACTCTTGGCATCGGATTGCGCGCGGCCGCGCCCAGCCGCGACGAGCCATTTCCACAAGGTGGTGAGATGATGAGTCAACGGACGCATGATGACCTTCGGGTGCAACTCCAGCGCTTGGATGGTCGCGGGTACAAAGCGTACAAAGCGCTACGCGGGGTGTATGCCTTTCCGGATTTCACCTTGATTTTGGACCACATTCAAGGCGATCCGTTTGCCGCGCCGACCGCGGTACGAGTAATTGTACCGCGAGACGTGGCAGGGTTCCCCGAAGCTTTGTGGGCCCATCCGAGCCGCCGGGTGGGGGCTGAGCATTTTTTGGCTGAGCAATTTGGGGGATGGGCGCGGCGGCTCAGCCGGCCGCGCGGCACTGGGCACAGCGGCCAGATCCGTATGGCGCCGGTGGGCCAGCAAATGCTGTTGCGCACAGCTGTGCGGCTGAGCGCCCAGGGCGTAGAAGCCCGGTTCACCGTGGGGTTGCCCGCGGCGGGCCGTCGCATTTTGGCCCGCGAGGCCATAGCGTTGTTGCTTGAGGATGTGCCCCGGGTAGTGCGGCAGAGCCTGCGGTATGCGGCCTTAGACACTGAAGCTCTGTGGACCTACGCGCGTGTGGCCGAAGACGCTGACGCGCTGCGTGAGCAATTAACCGCGCGCGGCCTGGTCGCGTTTCTGGCCGATGGTAGCTTGCTTCCCCGACGTTCGGGCGTCGATGATCGGCCC
The DNA here is from genome assembly GCA_013153335.1 of Chloroflexota bacterium. Lineage (GTDB taxonomy): Bacteria > Chloroflexota > Anaerolineae > Anaerolineales > DRMV01 > JAADEN01. Next base: position 15,420 of record JAADEP010000086.1, on the reverse strand, counting down.
TTGCTTGAAGGCGTGCGCTTGCAGTCGCCTCCATCGCTGCGGGTGACGTTGCGCGCGCCCCACGCGGGCGAAATTCCAGGCCTGGGCATCCCCGAAGGCGTAACCCTGATCGTAGGCGGCGGATTCCACGGCAAATCCACCCTTTTGCGGGCGTTGGCCTATGGCGTGTATAACCATAAGCCCGGCGATGGCCGGGAGCGGGTCGTCAGCCATCCGGACACCGTGGTCATCCGGGCCGAAGACGGGCGTTACATCGCCGGGGTCGATATCTCGGCCTTCATCGGAACCTTGCCCGGCGGACGCACCACGACGTTCTTCTCCACGGAAAATGCGTCGGGTTCGACCTCGCAAGCCGCGAACATCATGGAAGCTTTAGAAGCGGGCGCTCGCGTGCTGCTCATCGACGAAGACACGGCCGCGACCAACTTTATGATCCGCGACCGGCGGATGCAAGCCCTCATTCACAAAGACAAAGAACCCATCACGCCCTTTATCGACCGGGTGCGGCAACTCTATACCGAGCGCGGGGTTTCCACCGTGCTGGTCATCGGCGGCAGCGGGGATTATCTGGATGTTGCTGACACCGTGATCTTGATGGACGAGTATCGGCCTTATGACGTAACCGCGCGAGCGCGGGAAGTGGCCGCGCAGTTCCCCACGGGCCGGTTGCCCGAGGCGGAGGGCCCCATTCCCCAGCCGCGGCGGGTGCCAGACCCCAAGAGCCTGAACCCCTACAAGGGTCGCAAGTTGGTCGTCAAACCCTTAGGCCGCCGAGAGCTCCAATGGGGGCTCCAGCGGATCGACTTAAGTGCGGTAGGGCCTTTGGTCGAAGTAGGCCAACTACGAGCGTTGGGGCTGGCTTTGGTGTATGCGCGGCAGCGCTATATGGACGGGCAGCGCTCCTGGGCAGAGATTCTGGCCCAGGTCATGGAAGATATCGCGCGTGAGGGGTTAGAAGTTTTGGGCGTGCGCGCCTACCCCGAGGGCGATTTGAGCGCCTTCACACCGTGGTTATTGAGCGCGGCCCTCAACCGCCTTCGCACCTTGCGCATCGTGCCACCGGAGCAACTTACGACCGGCCCTCGCGAGTCTGCCTCAGCCTAAAGCCCTGCCAAGCGAGCCCTTGCGTGCTCGTGCCGCGCTCGGGCGAAGCGACTTGCGCCGCGAACCGCGCTTTGGCAAGCGCGCGACGGGAATGCGGCTTTATCCGCAAATAACTGATTGTATGTGATAGACCCTGCGCGCACGCTGAGTGCGCCGTGCCTTCGCACCCAAGCCGTTCACGTCTCAGGGTCGTTATCTACGTGAGCGCCGCGCGGGTCCCAAACCGTGAAGTCCCGCAAGATGGAGCCGCCGATGAACTCTCGCAAGATGGAATTGTCCGGCACGCCCTCCGCATCCACGGGCAAGAACCACTCCAGCAACGAAAGTAAACGCTTGGCCTCAATGCGCTCCCGAGTGTGAGGCGGAACCTGCAACAGCAAGGGCTCGGCAAAAGGCTTGAGAACCGCAAGTTCGTACACCAGCGCGGAATTGAACATAACATCCGCCTGTTCCTGAAAGGGGAAGATCCACCGACGCTCGCCCCGACGCACCATATCCCAGTGCGCGATGGTGTGTCGAGCCGGATAGCCGCGTTCGCGCGCGTCGCGCACGATCCGGCGCAAAAGCCGCGTATCGGTGGTCGAAACCCGGTTGTGGCGGTCGAGGTTCAGCTGGGTGAAGGCCGAGACATAAATGCGAAAAGCTTGCTCTTGGGGAAAGCCCGGGAGCAAGTCAGGGTTGAGGCCGTGAATACCTTCTAAAATGATCATCTGGCCGGGTTTGAGCTGGACCTCGGGGCCTTCTTCGCTCCGGCCCGCAACAAAGTTATACCGAGGCAAGCGCACCCGCTCGCCCGCGATCAGGCGTTTGAGGTCGTGCACCAGCCGTTCCCGTTGCACCGCGTCGATATGCTCGAAATCGTATTGGCCGTGCTCATCGCGCGGGGTTAGCTCCCGGTCGACGAAATAATTATCGACCTCAAGGGCAAAAGGGGTAATGCCGTGGGTCAACAGCTGCACGGCTAAACGGCGGGCGAAAGTGGTTTTGCCAGCCGAAGAGGGCCCGGCGATAAGCACCACGCGCAAATCCCGGCGATGGTCCGCGATGATACGCGCGATGTTCGCGAGCTGCTGTTGATGCAGCGCCTCCGCGACGAGGATGATTTGGCGCACCCGCTCGGCCTGGATCGCGTCGTTGAGCGCACCGACGTACAAAATGCCCAAACGCCGAAGCCAATCGCCGTACTGGGTAAACATTTCGAGCAGCTTGGTCGCCCCTCGCGGGGGCGGCAAGCGCGTCGGCTCCCGGCGCTCGGGGAAGCGCAGGATAAAGCCCCCATTCGCGGGCATCAGGCCGAACCAGCGCAGATAGCCCGTCGACGGCACCATATAGCCATAGTGGTAATCGCGGTAGCCTTGAAGCTCATAGAGCGTCAAATAAGGTTTGGTGCGATAACGCAGCAACGCGACCTTGTCCTGTTCCCCGCGGGTGCGAAAGTAGCGCAGCGCCTCGGCCAATGGCACCTCTTGGCGATGGATGGGCAAGTCAGCGTTGACCAGGCGATGCATCTCGGCCTCGAGACGAGCCAGCTCGGTCGCGTCCAAAGGCGGACGCTTCTCGACACGACAGAAGTAGCCGCCGACAAACACCGAATGCTCCACCGTCAATTTGGCTTCAGGGAACAAACGGTCGAACGCGACCTCCAACAGGAACACCAACGAACGCCGATAAATGCGCGCGCCGTCCTCATCCGCCAAGGTCACCGGCTCGACCTGCGCCTCGAGGGTGACCGAGGCTGTCAGCTCGCGTAATTCCCCATTCATCACCGCGCCCATCACCGGGGCCGGGAACGAGGCCTCAAAGGGTTTTAGAAAAGCGCCCAACGACGCGCCCCGAGGCCCGCGCAGCACCCGGCCATCGGGCAAATGCACGTCCACCTCGGGACTGGGCGATACTTCACGGATCCCGAACATCATGGCATTCTCTCCATTTTTCCTTGCCCAAAGGGCTTTCGTATACAATGCCAAGCTTCCTCGATTGGGGGTATCATCTTACCACGACACGAAGGGCGACCTTTCAATAAGCTCTGAAAAGAGCCAAAACGTCGACCGATGGAAACAGCGATTGCTCCCTGTGGCTGATGCGCCGAACTTGAACTTCGCCAACCCTTGCCAACGGATGACTTCGTGATACAATAGGCCCCGCTGCTTGGGCAGCAAGGATCTCACACGCTTCCCGACCGGGGGCGCGCGTGCCGGTTGCCGGTCCGCCCCTGGGTTGACGGAAGCGGAGGCTTAACGCAGGAGGACGGTATGCCCCCCATTGTTTCGCTCAAAACGCTGTTGGAAAGCGGTGTCCACTTCGGCCATCGCGTGAACCGACGCCATCCGAAGATGGCGCCGTATATTTTTACCGCCCGCAACGGCATTCACATCATCAATCTCCAGCTCACCCAAAAGGCGCTGCGCGAAGCGTATAACCTGATCCGGGACACGGTCGCGAAGGGCGGCACGGTTCTCTTCGTAGGGACCAAACGCCAAGCCCAGGACATTATTGCCCAAGAAGCGACCCGGGCCGGCATGCCTTACGTGAATTACAAATGGCTCGGCGGCATGCTGACCAATTGGCGTACCATCAGCCAACGGATCCGGTACCTGGAAGAGCTGGAACGCATGCGGGATAGCGGAGAGCTGGAGCGCCTCACCAAGAAAGAGGCCTTGATGATTTTGCGCAAAATCGAACGCCTCAAGGCCCGGCTCAGCGGCATCCGCACCATGACCCGCCTGCCCGACATTGTCTTCGTGGTTGACGTCTGCCGCGAAGAAACGGCCATCAAGGAGGCCAATCGCCTCAACATCCCCGTGGTGGCCATGGTCGACACCAACTGCGACCCTACCAATGTGGATTACGTCATCCCCTCGAACGACGATGCGATTCGCGCGATCAAGCTCATCGTTGGGCTCATGGCCGACGCGGTGATCGAAGGCAAGCGCCTCTGGGAAAAGGAGATGGCCGAAAAGGCCCAGGCCGTGGCCGAAGAAGCTCCAGAGCCGGTGGCGGAAGAGGCGGAGATTGAGGACGAAGCCCTGCTCGGGGAATCGACCCTGGCCAAGATTCGGGCCCAACAAGCCCAGGCCGAAGGGCAAACCGCAGCCCCGGCCGAAGCCGAAGCCCCCATGGCCGAGGCCGAAGCCGGCGAAGCGGCCCCCGATGTGGCCGAAGCCAGCGAGGCATCCTAAAGCGAATCCGAGCCCGGGCCTGAAACGCCCGGGCTTCCTGTGCCACACCTTTTTGACTTAGGAGAATGAAGATGGGCGTTCCGGTTGAGCTGATCAAAAAGTTACGCGCCGCGACCGGCGCAGGGATCTTAGACTGCCGTAAGGCGCTCGAAGAAGCGGGCGGCGACTTCGACAAAGCCGTCGAAATTCTGCGCAAGAAAGGCCTGGCCAAAGCCGCGAAAAAGGCCGGCCGCGAAGCGCGGGAAGGCGTGATCGAGACCTACGTCCACGGCGGCGGTCGGATCGGCGTCATGGTTGAGGTGAACTGTGAGACCGACTTTGTCGCGCGCACGCCCGAGTTTCGGGAGCTGGCCCACGAGATCGCGCTGCAAATCGCGGCCATGGCGCCGAAGTACGTACGCGACGAAGATATCCCCGAAGAGGTGCTTGAGCGCGAGCGGGCCATTGCGCGCGAACGAGCCAAAGGCAAGCCCGAACACGTCGTAGAACGCATCGTCGACGGCATGCTGGAAAAGTTCAAGAACGAGGTCGTGCTTCTGCGCCAGCCCTACATTCGGGATGAGAGCAAGACCGTGGGCCAACTCATCCAAGAGGCCATCGCCAAAATCGGCGAGAACATCGTTGTGCGGCGCTTTGTGCGCTGGGAGCTAGGCGAGACGGCCCAAAGTCAGGACCAAGAAGCCTAACCAACACGGACGGCCAGCCCCTCGGGTTGGCCGTCCGCTTTCTATACCGCCATCCTCAACGGTTTTAGGAGGAAAAGCCATGGATTTGGCGCCCTCGAGTGCCTCCCTCATGCGCTCCCCGGGTTTGCGGTTCAAACGAATCTTGCTGAAATTCAGCGGTGAAATCCTCGCGCCGCCCGATGGCTCCCGTGGCATTGACCCGCTTCAGGTCAAAGCCATCGCGCGGCGCATCCGCGACGTCCATGCGATGGGCGTGCAAATCGGCATTGTCATCGGCGCGGGGAACCTCTGGCGCGGCAACATTGGCGTCAAGTACGGCATGGACCAGGCCACCGCAGATTATATGGGGATGCTGGCCACGGTGATGAACGCCCTGGCCCTGATGGATGCGATCGAGCAACTCGGCGTTCCCACCCGCGTCATGAGCGCGATCGAAATGCGGGCCGTGGCTGAGCCGTACATCCGGCGCCGCGCCATTCGCCATCTCGAGAAAGGCCGGGTGGTGATCTTCGGCGGTGGAACGGGCAACCCCTTCTTCACGACCGACACCGCGGCCGCGCTGCGAGCCATGGAAATCGGGGCAGAAATCTTGATTAAGGGCACAAAAGTCGACGGCGTTTACGACGACGACCCGCTCAAGAACCCGAACGCCAAGCGCTTTTCCAAGCTTACCTATATGGACGTGCTCAACCGGCGGCTGCAGGTCATGGATTCCACCGCGCTTTCATTATGTATGGAGCATAACCTGCCCATTCTGGTCATCAACTTGTGGGATGAAGACGCGTTGCGCCGCGCGCTCCTGGGCGAAGACGTGGGCACGTGGGTCCTGCCCACCTTGCAAGACGCGGAGAAACCCACCCAACCCGAGGCCAGCCCCACGGCCCAAACCGGGGACGAAGCAGGCGCAAAGGCACCGGAGGCCCAGGCACCGCGGGAAGATCAAGGCGAAGGGGGCGGCCCTGGGGTCGTGAGCGGGCCGAAGAAGAGCAACCACCACCAATACCAAGGGGGAGCCTGAGTCGCGGTGGGAACCGGGGTCGGCCTGCGAGGCGAATTTTGAGGGGTGGCCGGAGTTTCGGGGATCACTTGCACCGCGCGCTCATCGGGCCCGACCAAGTTCCATTCAGCCTGCAATGTAGCCTCCCGAGCCCGCACATCCGGAGTAGCCGAGAGCTGAGCCGCAAGGTATTGATGCGTCGCTTCCATTTGCGCGTAGCGCGTCGCGACCTCGTCCCGAAGCAAATCGAGCTGCTGCGTTCGAACCGCATAACGAGCCAACGAAGCCAGTACACCCAAGGTCGCGACAAGCCAAAACAAAGGCCAGCCGCTCAAGCCAGCACGTTCCCGAGTTTCCACAACCCGTTCCTCCTCATGAGCTCATTATACCGTTTCTTGTTTCGCCCGTGGTATGCGCACAGCGCGCCTTGAGCGCCGCCCCTCGCTCCTCATCTTCCACCCTTGGGCGCCGCCGCAGGCCAGAAGCCCGCGGCGAGGGTAACATTGCGCGCGAATTACTCAGCCCAACGCGCGGGCGTGCAGTGTGAATTTATAGCGAGCGGGTTCAGCCGCCCGCGAATCATGCGCGCGGATTCGGCCGCCCGCGGGGCGGGGCATGGGCTTCTACAAGATCTGCCCGCGCCCCACGAGACGCAAAGACTTGGCGAAAAGCCCCGGCATGGTATGATTAACCTGTCTCCCTTGCGCCCAAAGCCGGCAAGGGAAGAGGTTTTGTGACATGACCTCAACCCGGGCGAGGTGAAGCCATGGCTTATCCCAAACTGCCTTCGCGCACCGAGAACTTTTCCGAATGGTACAACCAGGTGGTGCTCCGGGCCGAACTGGCCGATTATGCCCCGGTCCGAGGGTGCATGGTCGTGCGGCCTTATGGATGGGCCTTGTGGGAGAACATCCAACAAGCCCTGGACCGCCGCTTCAAAGCCACCGGGCACCAGAACGCGGCCTTCCCACTACTCATCCCCCTCTCTTTCTTCGAGCGGGAAAAAGAGCACGTGGAAGGCTTTTCGCCCGAATTGGCCATCGTGACCCACGGCGGCGGGAAAAAACTGGAAGAGCCCCTGGCCATCCGCCCCACGTCCGAAACCATCATTGGATACATGTGGTCCAAATGGATTCGCTCATACCGCGACCTGCCCCAACTGCTCAACCAATGGGGCAACGTGGTCCGTTGGGAACTGCGGACCAAGCTCTTCTTGCGCACGCTGGAGTTCTATTGGCAGGAAGGGCACACCGCGCACGCCACGCGCGAAGAAGCAGAAGAAGAAACCATGCGCATGCTCCGGATTTACGAAGACTTCGCGGTCAACGAGGCCGCGATCCCGGTCATCCCGGGGCGCAAATCCGAAAGCGAAAAGTTCGCGGGTGCGGTGACCACTTACACCATTGAGGCCATGATGGGCGATACCAAAGCCCTCCAGGCCGGCACGTCGCACTTTTTAGGCCAGAACTTCGCCAAGGCCTTTGACATCACCTTCCTGGACCGGGACAACCAGCTCAAGCACGTATGGACCACGTCCTGGGGCCTCTCGACCCGCTTCATCGGCGCGATCATCATGGTGCACGGCGACGACCAGGGCTTGGTGCTCCCTCCGCGGCTCGCGCCGATTCAACTGGTCATTGTGCCCATCTGGCGGAACGACGAACAGCGCAGCCAAGTGATGGAAGCAGCCCAAAAGGTTCAGGCTCTGCTGCAACCGACCTACCGCGTGCACCTCGACGACCGGGACCACGTCACCCCAGGCTTCAAATTCAACGATTGGGAGCTCCGCGGGGTGCCGGTGCGCGTCGAAATCGGGCCGCGGGATGTGGCCCAGGGGGCCGTCACCCTGGCCCGCCGCGACATCCCGGGCAAGCCCGGCAAACAAACCGTGGCCCTTGAGGCACTTCCGCAAGTGGTCGGTCCTTTGCTGGACGAGATCCACGCGAACATGCTGCGCAAAGCGACCGAATTCCGGGACGCCCACATCTACGAGCCCGAGACCTACGACGAGTTCCGTGAGGTTATTGGCCGTGGATGGGCTTATGTCTGGTGGTGCGGAAGCCCCGAGTGCGAAGCACGGATCAAAGAAGAAACCAAAGCGACCAACCGGGTCATTCCGCTGGACCAGCCCGGGGGCGAAGGGCGTTGCATCTATTGCGGTGCGCCCGCAAAGGTCAAAGCGATTTTCGCCAAAGCCTACTAAACGCCAGGGGCGGCCCAACCGCCCCTTTTCTTTCGGCAGGAGGTAACCATGCCCGCGGTGGCGCTACGCGCCCTGCGCCGGGATCTCGCCCGCTGGGCACAACAACCCCCACCCGCCATCCCGCAATGGGCGGAAGAGATCGCGGGCTTTTTCCAGCGTTACGCCAACCTGGTCTATCGGCCGGGCGAACAAGTCACCGACCTGGCGCCCGCGTACCATAGCCCGCCTATCCTCACGCTGGAGCTTTGGCGCGCGCTGCAACACCGGCTGCCGCCCAAAGCCGAAGAGCGCCTGGCTTTGAGCGAAGCCCTTTGGGCGTTGGAGCGCCGTGAGCCGCGGGTTTTGGCCGCTCGGGTGCTCGGCACCCTGCCAGCGAGCGCGGGCGAAGCAGTCTTTGTGCGTTTCTGGCCCTGGCTGCAAGACGCCCGTTGGGACGCCACAGTGGAACGCGCGCTGCTGCATCATGCAGCTCAACCCTTGCTGGCCGAAGGGCGCCTCCTCGAACGGCTCGAGCCCTTCTTGCCCCCGCAGACCGAAAGCACGCAAGCCGCGCGCGCGTTATTGGCGCTGCGCTTGCTTCCCCAACACGAAGGATTTGACAACACCCCGGCCCTGTTCCGCGCGCTACATTCGGGTTTGGTCCACCTTGACCCTGAGCTCAAGCCCGAATGGGCCATGCTGCTGCGCGCGATCGTGGACCGCTGGCCTGCTGAGGCCGTGCCGTTTCTTCGACGGGTGCGCGCCATCACTCGCGACGAAAAGACCATGGATTGGATCCTTCGGCGATTGGCCGAAACCGCGCCGCCCAATTGGCGCTCGCGTATCACAGCCCTGATTCAAACCTACCAACCCACGCCATCAGGCCGCGCGGCCGCGGCCTCAAAGCCCCGCACGGACGACGGGAAGGACGCGTCCTATGCGGCATGAACGGCTATGGCTCACCCGACTGCCGGCCTCAGAAGTACCCTGGGGCCGTGGGATATGGCTCGGCATACATCCCCAAGTGGGCTGGGTGCGCGTCGCCTGGGCCGAAACCCCACCACTCGAGCCTTGGCCTTCCGCGCGATGGGAGATCCTTCCCTATGATGCGGATGCGGTCACACGGTATGTAAGCGCCATGCGCGCGTACTTCCAAGGCGCGCGCGAGCCCTTTCGCGGCCAACCGTGGGCGACGCGGGGCCTGACCCCATTCCAAATCGCAGTGTACGAAGCCGTCCGCGCCATCCCCCGGGGCGAAGTGCGCACGTATGGCCAAATCGCCCGCGCGATCGGGCGCCCCCGGGCGGCCCGCGCGGTGGGTCGGGCCCTGGCCACGAATCGCCTGCCGCTGGTGATTCCGTGCCACCGGGTAATCGCGGCCCAAGGTGACTTGCGCGGGTTCAGCGCGCCGGGCGGTATCGCGTTTAAAGCGCAACTGCTCGCCTGGGAACGGACTGGTCAATGGTCTCAAAGCCCGTGAAACGGGCCGGCGTTGGGCCGCGCCCACGGCCGCGATCCGACCCAAAACGCTCACGGATTTATCCAAGGAGTCGTCGATGACCCGAACGTTTCGTCACCCGGGGTTTGAGCCCGCGGTCATACAGACCCGAGGGCCGTTGCTCGAGAACGTACACCTGGCCGCCGTAGCTGTGGTCGACGCGGAAGGCCGCCTGCTCGCCGCGTGGGGCGATCCCATGCAGACGGTCTTTATGCGCTCGTCAGCCAAACCGTTCCAGGCCCTGCCCTTTGTGGTCGAGCGCGGGCCTGAGCAACTCGGCTGGAAGGACGAACACATCGCGCTTATGGTTTCCTCGCACGATGGCCGGCCCATGCATACGCAGCGGGTGCAGGCGATGCTCGCGTCGGTCGGCCTAGACGTCCATGCACTACAATGCGGAGTGCACCCACCCTTAGATCCCGAAACCGCGCGCGAGCTCGCGTGCCGCGGGCAAGCGCCCACGCCTCTGCATCACAATTGCTCGGGCAAACACGCGGGTTTTCTGGCTCGGGCGCGCGTGCACGGTTGGGACATCCAGACCTACCTGGCGCCGGATCATCCGGTTCAGCGAGCTGCGCGCGCCGCGCTGGCCCGCATGAGCCAATGGCCCGAGGCGCGCATCGTGCTGGGCACGGATGGGTGCAGCGCGCCGAATTTCGCGCTGCCCCTTTACCACGCGGCCTGGGCCTGGGCCCGCCTGGCCGACCCGCGCGACCTGCCCGAGGATTGGGCCCGTGCGGCGCGACGTATCGTGCGCGCCATGGTCACACATCCGCACCTGGTGGCCGGGCCCGAGCGCTTTGACACGCGGCTGATGCAGGTGCTTCAAGGCCGGGGCGCGGTCAAGGGCGGCGCGGCCGGGTACCAGGCACTCGGCCTGCTGCCTGGGGTGTGGCCCGATACCGATCGCGGGGTTGGCATCGTGATCAAAATGGCTGACCCAGACCGAGGCCAGATCGCGCGCGGGGCCTTAACTTTGGCCTTGCTCACCCGCGCGGCCGGGCTCGACCTGCCCCGGGAACCGCTGGAGACCTGGTGGCCCGAAGCGCCCATCACCAACTATCGAGGAATTGAAGTGGGCCAACGCCAAACGCTCTTCCCTTGAGCCGCGCGGCTGGTATAATCCCTGCTTGACATCCTTGAATTGCGGAGTAGAGGCCATGGGTAGCCGTCAGACCTTGTTGGAGCGACGCCGACGCGCCCGACGGCGCAAGCAAATGGCGCTCTTGGGCGCCATCGCGGGGGTCGTGTTGTTATTCGTCGCGGGCATCATTTGGTACCAGCAGAGCACCCGTCCCCGCGTCGATACCCAGGGCATCATCAAACCCGAGCCTAAGCCTTACTACGAAACCCTCGCCCACGGCAACGTACTGGGCGATCCCAATGCCCCCATCACCATCGTGGAATTCTCGGACTTTCAATGCCCCCACTGCCAGCACTTCTATCACGAGGTAGAACCCAAGCTCATTGAGGCCTTGGTGCTGCCGGGCAAAGCCAAATTCCAATACCGTTCCATGGGCAAATTCATCGGCGAAGAATCCTTGTTGGCGGCGGAGGCCATGTATTGTGCGGAAGAACAAGGCGCGTTCTGGCCCTACCACGACATCCTCTTTCTGAACGCGCCGCAACAAGGCAAGGATACGGGCGCGTACTCCATAGACCGGCTCATCGCCATGGCTGAAGTATTGGGGCTGGATACCAAAGCCTTTGCCCAATGCCTCAAAGAGCACCGCTACCGCGAACGCGCGGAGCAAGACAAGTTGGACGGCTTTACCTATGGCGTGCAGGGCACGCCTACGTTCATCTTCTTGAACGAAAACGGCGAGATGGTGTATCGGATTGACGGAGCTGCGGGCGTGGAAGAGTTTATCAAGGCCGTCGAGGAGCTCACCCAACAACAGCCGTGACCGACGCGATCGCGGTTCGCGACCTCACAGTACACTACCCCCGTCGCCCCCGGCCAGCCTTGCAACGGCTCTCGTTCCGTATGCCCGAGGGGCGACGAGTTTTGTTATTGGGTCCGAGCGGTTGTGGCAAATCCACCCTCGCGCTCACCCTCACCGGACTCATTCCGCACCACGTGGTCGCACGCGTCCAAGGCGAAGTGCGAGTCTGGGGGCAAGATCCGCAGCAATTAGGCCCTGGGCGGATGGCCACCCGCGCGGGCTTGCTGCTGCAAGACCCAGAAGCCAGCTTCGCCACCCTGACCGTGGAAGATGAGGTCGCGTTCGGGCTCGAGAACTTGGCCGTCCCTCCTGAAGCGATGCCGCCTCGTATCGAAGCCGCGCTGCGCCGCGTGGGCATGTGGGCCTATCGGCACCGCGCGTTGACCAGCCTTTCCGGCGGCCAGCAGCAGCGCGTCGCGCTGGCCGCGCTCCTGGCCATGCAGCCGCCTTTGCTCATCCTTGACGAACCCACCGCGCTCCTGGACCGAGAAGGCACACGTGCGTTCTTCCGCACCCTGCGCGAGCTGCGCGACCACACGTGGCTGCTGATCGAGCACCGGGTCGAAGACGCGCTGCCCCTGGTCGACGAGGTCATGCTGCTCACCCGGGAAGGCACTCTGCTCGCCCGGGGCGAACCCGAAGCCACCTTGCGCCGCTATCGCGACGAAGCCCTGGCCGCGGGCATTTGGCTGCCGGCCACGTTGGACCCGCGCGCGCAGTGGCGCGCGCGCTTCGAAACGCCCCTGCGCACCGACCCGCCCGCGATCCAGCTGCGCGGAGTTTCGTTCCGTTATGACCAGACCGGCCCCTGGGTGGTGCGCGAGGTCGACCTCACCGTGCCCCAGGGCGACTTCCTCGCGCTGATGGGGCCCAACGGCGCGGGCAAAAGCACGCTGGCCCGCCTGATGCTTCACCTGGGCGTACGGCCCACCGCGGGCGAAGTGCGGCTCTTTGGCGACCCGGTCGACGCGCTTACCCTGGCCGACATCACCCAACGGGCCGGGTTCGTGTTCCAAAACCCCGAGCACCAATTCGTGACCGAGCGCGTGTGGGACGAGGTTGCGTATTCGCTACGCGCACAAGGTTGGCCTGAAGAGCGGGTGCGCGAACGGGTACACGAACTGCTACACGAATTCGAGCTTGCAGACCTGGCCGACATGAACCCGTTCCGCCTCAGCCAGGGGCAAAAACGGCGGCTCAGCGTGGCCACCATGCTGGCCCTCTCGCCCCGGCTGCTTATCCTCGACGAACCTACGTTCGGCCAGGGGCGCAACACGGCCTACGCTCTGATGGACCACATCCTGCGGCTCAACCAGGAGCAGGGCATCACCATCCTCATGATCACCCACGACGCGCGCCTGACCCGGCAATACGCACGGCACCTCGCAGTGCTGCAAAAAGGCCGATTGGCCTTCCACGGCTCGGTAGAAGAGGCCCTCGCGCGCGGCTGGTTGCCCGCGACCTAGCCATCCCATGGTATAGTTGAAGTAGCACCCCCTGGATGAGGACCATGGCGCGAGCGTTTCCAGGCTTTGACGCGGGGCCGACGCGGCTCATTCCCCTGCCTGAGGCCTTTTTCACCCAGGTGCTTCCGCAGCTGGATGATGAGCACGCGCTGCGGCTGGCCTTGTATTTCTTCTGGCGCTTGGCCTTGCAAGAAGACGAACCGCGTTACCTCACCTGGGACGAGGTACGAGATGACCCGTACTGGTCCTTCTTGGGTGACGCGGAAACCCGGGCCGAAGTGCTGCGTGCGGGGCTGGAAAAGCTGGTGGAAGCGGGCCTGGTCCTGCGAACGCGGCTGGAGACCCAACCGCCCATCGAGGTGCTGGTGCTCAATACGCCCAAAGGCCGCGCGCTGATGGACGCGCTCCGCGCGGGCCGCTGGCGTCCGCAAGCGGGGCCGCGGCCGGTTCAGGTATACTTGAATCGCCCCAGTGTCTTCCGGGTGTACGAAGCCAACTTCGGGCCCCTCACGCCGCTCATTGCCGACCGCATCCGGGCCGCGTTAGAAACCTATCCTCAAGCGTGGATTTATGAGGCCATGGACGAAGCCGTGGCCCGCAATATCCGGCGCTGGCGGTATGTCGAAGCCATTCTCGAACGCTGGCGCACCGAGGGACGCCATGACCGAACCGCTGAAGGACGTGCTCCGCAAGATGATGCAAGCCGGTATGACCGGAGCCGATACGCCCAATTTTACGAATGATCCACCGCCCCCGCGGCCGCATCCAGGCGCGGGCGACCCCAATTGCCCGATTTGCGGCGGCGCGGGGTATGTTTACCGCGCGGTCTCACCCGGGCATCCGGACTTCGGTCGGCTCTTCCCTTGCCAATGCCAGCAGGAGAAGTTGCGCCAACGTTTGCGCGAGCGCCTCTACGCGTGGAGTCGGCTTCAAGACCTGAAGCGCATGACCTTCGCGACGTTCCAACCCGCCGGCCGGCCGGGCACGCCCGAGCCTCAAGCGCGCTCCATCACGGCCGCGTACCGCGCCGCTCAGCACTTCGCGCAGAAACCGGAAGGCTGGTTGTTGCTCATGGGCCCCTACGGCACGGGCAAAACGCACCTCGCAGCCGCGATCGCCAACGCGGCCGTTGATAAGGGCATCCCCACCTTGTTCTGGACCGTGCCCGATTTGCTGGACGAGTTCCGCAAAGGGTATCGTTACGCGGATTTTGACCAGCGCTTCGAGCTCGTTCGAGATGTGGATTTGCTGATTTTGGACGACCTGGGCGCGCATGCCGCCTCGGCGTGGGCGCAAGAAAAGCTCTTTCAGCTCCTGAACTATCGCTACCTCAACCGCCTGCCCACGGTGATCACCACCAACACAACCTTGGCCGAGATCGACTCGCGGCTGAGTTCCCGGCTGAGCGACCCCGATGTGGTCACCCGAATCACCATCGACGCACCCGACTACCGTCGCCCAGCCGATGGGCTTCCCCGGCCCGCGATGTCTTTGTTGCCCTCGCTCGAGGCCTATACCTTCGAGACTTTTCGGGTACCGCGCAAGGGCTACTCGGTCGAGGCGCGGCGGCAGTTGCAAAAGGCCTTGCGGTTGGCCAAGACCTTTGCCCAAGAGCCCCAGGGCTGGCTCGTCTTTCTCGGACCTTCGGGGCGGGGCAAGACCCATCTGGCCGCGGCTATCGGCCACGCGTACCAACGCATCCACAACGAAACCCCGCTTTTTGTCTTTGTGCCCGACCTGCTGGACCATCTGCGCGCGACCTTTCGGCCCGAAAGCCCTGTGACCTATGACCAGCAATTCGAACGCCTGCGCAACGCGCCTTTGCTCATCCTCGACGACTTAGGCCGCCAATCGCCCACCGCGTGGGCGCGCGAAAAGCTGCACCAGCTCATCTACCACCGTTATGTGACCCAACGGCCCACGGTCATTACCATGTCGGTGGTGCTCGACGATCTCGACCCCTGGTTGCGAACCCGGCTTTTGGACCGGCGCCTCACGCGCTTGGTGAGCTTGCACAAAGTCCCGTCCTACATTGAAGCCACGGCACGCGACACAGACGCGCGCGAAAGCCCATAGGAGGTGCGCATGACTGCGAGGCCTACTCTGGAAGAAATGGAGATTCTAGCTCGCCAGGCAGGCGCGATCCTCAAAACCCTGTTCGGACGCCGTTTGCGCGTAGAGCACAAATCCCACTGGATCGACCTGGTCACCGAAGCCGACCAACGGGCCGAAGCGTTTCTATTGGCCCAACTGCGGGAGCGCTATCCTGATCACGGCGTGTTCGCGGAAGAAAGCGGTGCCCGACCGCGCGACCCGAACGGCCCGCGCTGGTATGTCGACCCTCTGGACGGCACGGTGAATT
>JAADEP010000104.1 GCA_013153335.1 Chloroflexota bacterium | reverse complement strand
CCAAAGACCAGTGGCCCAACTTGAGCGATCGCATCACGACCGTCTGGACCTTGCAAGATTTCGGCCAGCTGCCTCAGGATCTGGTCTTGGACGTACCCGTACGCATGTCGGATGGCGCGCTCCGCAACGTGGCCATTTACACGAACCTCGCGGCCCTGCCCGCCCGCAGCCGCGATCCCTTTGTCCAGGCCGCGCAGGCCGAATCCCAAACCCCACCTTCGCCCTCCAACACGTCCCCCTCGGCCCTCGGGGAAGGGTGAGAGGGGCGCAATACAAAACCCGCGGCTCGGCAAATGCGCTCGCCGAGCCGCGGGCATGGGGCGTGTTGGATTGTCCTGCCGCGCTACGCCGCGAACATTTCCGCGTTGATCTGGTCCAGCATTTCGCGGCCGGGCTTGATGCGGTCTTCGGTGAGGCGGTTCAGGGGCTCTTCCGGCAGGTCGAGGATTTCGAACAGGTTCGGCGCTTCGGGGTCGATGTAGAGCAAGCCCGTCAGCAGCACGTTCTGCTTGTAGCTCTCTTCAATGGCCTTGATCGCGCCAAAGCGATCCGTGGGGTCATAATCCTTGTCCACCTGCTTGAGCACGACCACCGAACCGTCATGCAGCCGGATGTCCCGGATTTCGCCTGGTTCCATGCCTTTGTCGAGCCAGATCTCTTTCTCGGGCGGCACGAAGTCGATTTGGTGCAGCGGAATTTCGTGCTTCTTGGCCCACGTGTAGGAATAGCGCGAGTCCGGGCGGTTGTTGAAGGTCACGCAGGGGCTGATGATGTCGATCACAGCCAGCCCTTTGTGATGGAACGCGGCCTTGAGCAATGCTTTGACCTGCTTGGGATCGCCCGCGAAGGTGCGCGCGACAAAGGTCGCGTTCGAAGCCAAGGCCTCCATGCAAATATCAATGGGCATGAAGGGGTTTTCGCCCTGGCGCTTGAGCCGCAAGCCCTTGTCGGCCGTGGCCGAAAATTGGCCCTTGGTCAGGCCATACACACCGTTGTTCGCCACGATGTAAACCAGGGGCATGTTACGGCGAATGATGTGCTTGAAGTGCCCCATCCCGATGCTGGCCGTATCGCCGTCGCCGCTCATGCCAATGCCCTTGATGGTGCGGTCCGCAATGAGCGCGCCCGTGGCCAGCGCGGGCATCCGGCCATGCAGGCCGTTGAAGCCGAAGGACCGGCTGAGCATATACGTCGGCGCCTTGCTCGAGCAGCCAATGCCGCTGAACTTCGCCACGTCTTCAGGCCGCACGCTCATCTCAAACAGCGCGGCGATGATTTGACTGAGGATCGAGTTATGGCCACACCCTTGACACAACGTCGAGGGCGCGCCTTTGTAGTCCGCTTTGGTCAGGCCGATGGCGTTTACCGCAGGCATGACACCACTCCTTCGTGTTCAGGTTTGCAGGAAGGGCTTATACGTGGGCCAACAGGCCTTCGAGCACAAACCGCGCGGTTAGCGGCAGACCGTCAGAACGGCTGTGGCTTATCACGCGCGTCGCAAGCTCGGGATACTCCATGCGCAACAGTTGCGCCACCTGGCCATCCCGGTTGGCTTCGACCACGACCACTTTGTCGTGCTTTTCTAAGAACTCTTTGACCTCGTCGTGGAAGGGGATGGCGCGCAAACGCAAGTAGTCGCTCGGGATGCCGTGGTCGCGCAACAAGAAGTGTCGCGCTTCTTGTACGGCCGGATCCGTGGTGCCGTACGCCAGAATCCCCAGCTTGGCCCCGTCCATGGTTTCCACGACCGGCTTGGGCAAATACTTGCGCCCTTCCCGATACTTCTTCTTGAGGCGCATGGTCATGCGAACCCACACGTCGGGGTCTTCGCTATAGCGAGCACATTCGTCGTGGCCGGTGCCGCGGGTGAAATAGGCCGCGCCCGGATAGCGATTGCCCATCACCGTGCGATACGGGATGCCATCGCCGTCCACATCCTCATAGCGGCACCAGCGCCGACCTTCCTCCGCCCACTTTTTCAGGTCCTCTTCCCACAGCACCTTGCCGCGGTCCAGGGGCTGATCCGGATATTGGAACGGCTTGGTCATCCAATGGTTCATGCCCAAATCCAGATCGCTCATGAGGAACACAATGGTCTGGAGCCGTTCGGCAATGTCGAGCGCACGCCACGCGAATTCGAACGCCTCGTTAGGCTCCGCAGGGAAGAGCATGATATGCTCGGTGTCGCCGTGGCTCAAAAAGCGGGTGAAGGTGATATCGCCTTGTTGCGTTCGCGTGGGCAGGCCCGTGCTCGGCCCGACGCGCTGCACGTTGACCACGACCACCGGCACTTCGGCATAGTACGCCAAACCGACCGCCTCGCTCATCAGGCTGATCCCCGGGCCTGAGGTGGAGGTCATCGCGCGCAGCCCGGCCCAGCCCGCGCCGATGGCCATGTTGATGGCCGCGAGCTCGTCCTCGGCCTGGATGATCGCGTAGGTCTTGTGGCCGGTGACCGGGTCGCGCCGGAGCCGGGGGCCGTATTCGTTGATGGTCTCGGCCACGCTTGAGGCGGGCGTGATGGGGTACCAACTGAGGAACTGCAGCCCGCCGAAAAGGGAACCCAAGGCGATCGCGGTGTTCCCATCCGTGAGCATAAGCCCGCGGGTTTGATCCATGGGCTCCACGCGGTAGGGGTCTTGCTTTTCGAGGTTTTCGGCCGCCCAGTCGTAGGCCATTTGCACGACCTTGTAGTTCAAGTCCACGGCCGAAGCCTTGCCGTGGAAGTGATAGGCCAAGGCCGCGTGGATCGCGTCCAGGTCAATGCCGAGGAGCCACGCGAGCACGCCTACGTAAACCATATTGGCGACGTAGTCCCGCAACTTGGGCGGCGCGCCCGATTCGCGCGCGAGTTTGCGCACGGGCATCTTGTAATACACCACGTCCTCGCGCATCTCGCGCGGGCGTAGGTGATCCGCATAAAGGTAGACTCCGCCAGGGACGACTTTGGCCAAATCTTCGTCCGCGGTCGCGGGGTTCATCGCGACCACAATTTCGTGTTCGTCCCGACGCGCGAGAAAGCCGTCCTTATTGATGCGGATGGTGTACCACGTGGGCAAACCTTGGATATTGGATGGGAACAGGTTCTTCCCCGAGACGGGAATGCCCATCTTGAAGAGGGCGCGCAGCAAGGTGAGGTTAGACGTTTGGCTGCCCGTACCGTTGATCGTGCCCACGGTGATGGAAAAATCATTGACCACCGCGGGCCGTTCGGCCACAGGCGCGGAGGAGGGCATCGGTTGGCTCATAGGTCATTCCTCCCACAAGGAGAATCGTTCTTTCGGGTCTTGCGGTTGCCGTCGTTTGAGCAAATTGATGTGCTCAACAAAAATTTGTTCCGCGCGCGGGTAGTCATCCGCGATGATGGCCTCGACAAAACGGCGGTGGTAATCCCACACTTCCCGCAGAAAGCCGATATCGGAGTAGCGGTTGAGGCCGACCACTTCATACGCGTCCCAGAAGGCCTCGAGCAGGCCTTGGACAAAGACGTTCTCGAGCCGGCTGTAGATCGTGAGATGCAGGTCCCGGTGCTCGCGATGGGGGATGCGCGGCGGGTTTTCGTTGAGCTTAGCCCAGGCTTCTTCGACCAGGCGCTGCAGCCGCGCTTTGTCCTCCGCGGTGAGCAAGCGAATGGCTTGGGGAAAGTAAGCCTTTTCCAGCTCGCGGCGCAGGTCGGCGAATTGGTCGAAGTAACGGCGGTCGAGCGCGACCGCGACCAGCAAGCTCAAACGCACCGCGGGTGCGAAGGAATAGGGCTGGATGTAAATGCCCACCTTGGGCTTGGCTTTGACCAGGCCCAACGCACGCGCAACCGCGAGCTGCTCTCGCAAATTGGGGACGCTACTTTCGAGAATTTCGCTGATCTGTTGCAGGGGCGGGAGCCGGACGGGCTGGACTTCTTGACCGTCGGCCGTCGCGGCGTGTTTGCGGTATTCATGGATGATGTAGTGCAAGAAAATCGGCAAGGGGCTCCCGCGGGGCATGAGGCTCACCTCCTGAAGGGCGCTTCGGAACGGGGTGATTGTACTCATGCCCGGCGTGAATGTCAAGATTTTTCATACGAATGTGAGCAATGAGATTGATCATATCAATGAGAGGATCTCCGTTCGCCCGGCGGGCTTTAGGCTTCCGCGGGGACTCGTTTCCCGGCGAAGCCTCGGGGTTTGGGGCCTTTTCCAGGACCTGGGGACGCGGTCCGATCGCGGCTACGAAGCTTTCAGGCCTTACCCTCTGTCAGGGTGAGCGGGTGCGAATCGTTCGAACGCGTAACGGGCTTCCATGGGGCCGTGGTATTGACACAAGCCCGTGCGCGGTGAATTGACCAAGCGATGCATTCGCTGATATCGCCACCCATGGGAACCAGCATGCTGGGCACACAACGCGACGTACGGACCGACCGTTGCATTCGAGGCCAAATACTGAGCCGGTCGCCCGCATAAGGCGCATTCCACTTGGGGTTTAAAGTTGCGGCTCAGCACGCGCACCTGAGGGTCCGAATCCGGCCTGGGGCCCTGATAGCGCGCCCGCGCTTGGATACGCAGCGTGGTTGTCGCGGTGTAGTCGTATTCGTAGTCCAGCTTATCTCGCAGGGCTAAGAGGTCGCCCACGGTTACGCCGGTCATGGAATGGAGCGCAGGTTGTTGGGCTTGGAGCAAATGTTTGAACTCTTCCGGCCAACCCGGTGGGAAC
>JAADEP010000205.1 GCA_013153335.1 Chloroflexota bacterium | reverse complement strand
CCCTGGCCATCGCGCCGCCAGGTCATCCGGTCGAGATCTACCGGCTGCCCGAAGGCGAACTCATCCGCACGTTCGACGTGCCGGCAACGCCCTTCGGCCTGGCCTGCCGCGAGGACGCGCTCGCGGTTTTGGACAGCACGGGCACCTTACGCGTCTTCGGCATTCCCGCGGAACCCTAAGCCCGAAGCGGGAACCCAAAGCATCGCTCGACTCGCCCCCTGCGAAGCGCTCGAAGGCTCGCAGGGGGCCTTCCTTATTATGGAAGCGCGCGAAACGGCTCGGCTCGAGGCCCCGCTCGTCCTAAGGCCCCGCCCACAGGCCTGTGTGCGCGGCCGCGCGTGACCGAGAACCCGCGCGGCACCCCAGAAAAAACGCGCGGCTGGCGAGGAGCCCAGGGTTGGGTTGTGCACGCAAAGGTTGTAGATGGCGAGGAAGAGGCGAAGGGAGCTGTCGCTATGGCGCTGGACGAGCTTCACTCCCCCAGGGCGTCCCGTGGCTATGGCCGCCCCGCCGCGGTCTGGAAGCCCGCGGCTAGTATAAAATTGCGCGCGAATTACCCGACCCAACGCGCGGGCGTGCGGTGGCGAATTTGTAGCGGGCGGGTTTAGCCGCCCGCGAACCAAGCGCGGATTCAGCCGCCCGCGGGCGGGCCAAGCGTGGGTTCCGCCATCCGCGAATCCCTGTGGCCATGGGCGCGCTCGCGCGCCGCAGCCGCCGCGGGCTGGAAGCCCGCGGCTAGTATAAATTTGTGCGCGAACATCCGGCCCAACGCGCGGAACGCGTGGCCTACGGCGAGGATAGCGGGCGGGTTCAGCCACCCGCGGGCCAAGCGCGGGTTCCGCCGCCCGCGGCATGGGCTTCTGCAACAAGATTTGCCTGCGCCCCAGGCTTATGACCGTTCAGCCTCGAGCCGAGCAATGGTATAATGCGCCCTGCTCGAGGCACAAGCGAACCCAGCGCGGCGCGCACCACCGCGGTGGGGCTGTTTGTTGTCCTCCAAACCCATCGGTCGGCGCGTAAGCCAGAAAACAAGCTGCGGCCAAAAGGAGTAAGGGCGATGGCCAATCCCCAGGGCGAGGCGACCCAAGAACTCACGGGATATTGCACGCGCTGTCGAACCCAACGCCCCATCCAAAACCCCGAACCCGTTTTCACCCGCAACGGACGCCCCGCGGTCCGGGGCACGTGCCCGGTGTGCGGCAGCACCATCTTTCGCTTCGGCGCGACGCCGTTGCACCAAGGGCTCACGCCTCCGCCGTCCCCGCCGCGGGCTGCGAAAAGCAAGAAAGCCAACGGAACGCGACGCCGCGGTCAAAAGCCCAAGCCGGCCGGGCCGACGACCAAGCTGGTCATCGTCGAATCACCGGCCAAGGCTCGCACCATCAGCCGCTATTTGGGCAAAGGGTACGTGGTCAAGGCGTCCTTGGGCCACGTGCGCGACTTGCTACGCTCCCAAATGTCGGTGGATATTGAGAACAATTTCAAGCCTAAATATCGCGTGCCCAATGAAAAGCGAGCCGTAGTCAAGGAAATCGCGAAGCTCGCGCAAAACGCGGACGAGATTTACATCGCAACCGACCCCGACCGGGAAGGCGAGGCCATCGCGTGGCATTTGCTCGAGGCGGCCAAGCTTGATCCCGCCCGGGTGCGCCGGGTCGAGTTCCACGAGATCACCAAGCCCGCGATCGAACGCGCGTTCGCGAACCCGCGCGATATCAACATGAACCTGGTCAACGCCCAACAAGCCCGGCGCATCCTGGACCGGCTGGTGGGCTACACCCTGAGCCCCTTGCTTTGGCGCAAAGTGCGCAGCCGACTTTCCGCGGGTCGGGTCCAATCCGTCGCCCTGCGCCTGGTGGTCGAACGCGAGCGGGAAATCCAGTCCTTCGTGCCCAAGGAATACTGGACCATCGACGCGGAATTCCACCCCAAGGGCCGGGAGGACGCGCGCTATCGCGCGCAGCTGGTCAAAGTCGACGGTCAGGACCCCGACCTGCCCAACGAAGACGCGGTCAAGCCCTTGCTCGCGGACATGGAGAAGGCGAGCTACGTCATCACCCGCATCAAGCGGGGAGTGCGTCGACGCCGCCCGGCCGCGCCGTTCATCACCAGCACCTTGCAGCAAGAAGCCAGCCGCCGCTTGGGGTTCTCGCCCAAGCGCACCATGGCTATCGCGCAGCAACTTTATGAAGGTCTGGACGTGGGCGAAGGCGGCGCGACCGGTCTCATTACCTACATGCGCACCGACTCCACGTATGTCTCGCCGTTGGCCCAAAAAGAAGCGCGCGAGTTCATTGTGCAAACGTTAGGGCCCGACTATGTGCCGCCCAAACCGCCCAAGTATCAAACCCGCGCGCGGCACGCGCAAGAAGCCCACGAAGCCATCCGGCCAACCTCGGTCTATCGCACGCCGGAGAAGGTCAAACCTTACCTGACCCAAGACCAATATCGGCTTTATAAGTTGATTTGGCAGCGTTTCGTCGCGTCGCAGATGGCGCCCGCGGTCTACGATACCATCAGCGTGGACGTCGAAGGAAAAGGCGAGGCCCACCAATACCTCTTCCGCGCGACCGGCTCCCGGTTGAAGTTCCGGGGGTATTTGGCCGTGTACGAGGAGGCCAAAGATGAAGACACCCCGCGCGAACAGGCCATGCCCATCCCCGAAGGGCTGGAAGAAGGCCAACCACAAGAGCTGGTGCGGCTGATCCCCGAGCAACACTTTACGCAACCGCCCCCGCGCTACACCGAGGCCAGCTTGATCCGCGCGCTCGAAGAAAAGGGCATCGGGCGGCCCTCGACCTACGCACCCATCATGACCACGTTGCAGCAGCGGGGTTACGTGCGCAAAGAGGGCAAACGCCTCGTGCCTACCGAGATCGGCATGCTGGTGAACGACCTGCTCGTCAAGCACTTTCCGGACATCATGGACGTGAACTTCACGGCCCGGATGGAAGAGGACCTGGATCGCATCGCGGCCGGTCGACGAGACTGGGTCGAAGTGCTGCGGGAATTTTACGAGCCCTTCTCGGAAGAGGTTGAACGCGCGCAAAAGGCCATCCCAGTGGTCAAGCGCGAAGCCGAACCCATTGGCCGCAACTGCCCGAAGTGCGGCGCACCGTTGGTGTTGCGCTGGGGCCGGTTTGGCAAATTTATCAGCTGCAGCAACTATCCCCAATGCCGATACACCGAGCCGTGGTATGAGAAGACCGGGGCCAAATGCCCCAAATGCGGGGGCGACCTGGTGGTCCGGCGCACGCGCAAAGGCCGGATCTTCTACGGCTGCATCAACTATCCGAACTGCGACTTCACCACGTGGAAGCGCCCCTTGCCCAAGCCTTGCCCCGAGTGCGGCGGTCTTTTGGTAGAAGCGCGCAAAGGCACCGCCCAGTGCACGCAATGTCAGGCGACCTTCCCGTTAGCTGAGGTGGAAGGCGAAAAGGCCTAGCGCGGGGGGTTCTCCAAAAGCAGGCCTTGGCCCCGAATCGTGCGCAGATACGCGACCCCGGGGTCGGCCTCGGCCAGGCGCTCCCGCAAGCGGTGGATGAGCGCGTCGAGGGCTTGGCTGCTGATGGCCAAAGCCTGGGGGCCCCAGATGGCCTCAATGAGCTTCTCCCGGGGCACGACCTGGCCCGGGTGCTCGTACAGGATCTGCAGCAGGCGGAACTGGGCGGCCGAAAGGGGCGGCTCGAGGAGCGTATCGCCGATCCAGACCTGTCGGGTGGCCGAGTCTAAGCGCAGACGCCGCGCGGCGTCGGCCCGCGGCGCATCATCCGAGGGCGCGGCACCCGTGCCGGATTCCTCCAAAGGCACCGTAACCGTGGACTCCGCGCGCCAGAACGCAAAGCGCACCGCGTACGCGATGGAAATGATATCGCCATCTTGAAGCAAAACTTGCGTAATGCGCTCGCCGTTGACGAAGGTGCCGTTTTTGCTCCCGAGGTCTTCGAGCAACACGCCCTCGGACACGGGAAGCAACTGCGCGTGCAAACGCGAGACCTGCCGTTGCGGGATCACAATATCGCAACGCTCCTCGGCCCGGCCAATCAGCAGTGGACGGTCGACGCGCCAACGCCGGGCCTTCAGCGGCGCGTCCAGCGCGATGAGTACTGCGGTCGATTCGGTTTGGGTTTTCGGCGGCCGAGGTGTAGACGTGTCCATCATCTGCCCAAAAGACAACCTTTGCCCAGCCCTCGTTACCGAGCCCGGTTTAAGGGGAAGGGTATTTCTATTATATCAAAGCCGGATGGGGTGTGAGCAATTCTAAACTTGACTTACGAAAAGAGGTTAACATATTCTCACCTCTCAATTTTCTGCAGTAAGGATTGCTCAGGTGTCTCGGGCTGGGTGTGATAAGGGAGCAAATCGTAATAATCCACAACACGGTCAAGTTCGAAAACTTGACTGGATACTTGAAAGTGATAGGACGGCACAACTCCAGCTAAATATAAAAATAAATGGTCAAATGCATCCAAATTAAAAACGCCTGTTGAACTTGCTAAAGTACTTTTTATGTCTTTCCAAGGAGGGGTGGCGTGCGAAGACCAAAGAATAAAAGGCGTCCGATATTCTTCCTGATAGGCCGGTGAATACCCATGGCCGTTTTTATTCTCGGAAACAATTTCACCATGGTCGGCTAAGTAAACGAAAAGCAGATCGTCTTGATAAGGACGAAACAGATCCAAAATCTTTGCTAAGACAATATCGG
>JAADEP010000184.1 GCA_013153335.1 Chloroflexota bacterium | reverse complement strand
GACTTCCCTTGCAGCCCTGTCCGGGCCAAACGCGTTTGTGTAAGGTCTATTAGGCCAAATAGGCGCTGACGATGGCTTCATTCCGCGAGAAGGCCGCGGAGATATCGAGGGCCAGCCACAACGTTCTTATTCATCTTGGAGCGCGGCGTCCTGGCTAGCCCCGCAGGCCGGCTTCGCTCGCCAGCGCCTCGAGCCGTAGTCATCCGCGCTGCCCGCGGGTACCGGTCTTGGCAGCCTCGAGGCGCGGGGCCTGCTTTCGTGTTCTCCGTCGGTGCTTCGCTGAATCCTCTTGCCCGTCGCGTGTCCCCTGCACAAGCGCGTTGGCGTCGCGAGCGGCGGAGCCCACACGCGAAAATGGCGGGTCGCGCACGCGGGATGGACGGCGGGCGTGGTCACGCACCATCGTGGCGCCGCTGCGGGTATCCGCGAGCTTCCAGTCCACGGCGGAGACGGTGGGAGCAGGTATGCCACGTGTGCCTCCCCCAGCCCAAATGCCTTTGGGCTTTCGCAAGAACCGCGCTAGCCCACCTTTCGGCCTGTTGCGGCATCTGGTATAACAGAAGGGACGATGGCGGCCACCCGGTGGGAGTCGGTGAGCAAGGGAGGAGGGGCTCGTCCGACTCGATATCTGGGGTATTGGATGCTCCTGGAGAGGAGGATGTGTGATGGGTTTGCCTCGTTTCGTTTGGCAGGACGCGTATTCGACCGGGATCCCGGAAGTGGATATGCAGCACCGGATGCTGTTCCAGGAGGTCAATCGCCTGGCCGATGTGCTGGATGCCGGTTCCGCGATCTCCCTCCGGGACCTCAACGGAAGTTTGGCTTTTTTGCGCTATTACGCGGAATGGCACTTTGGCCGCGAGGAGCAGCTCTTTGAGGAGCGCGCGGACAACCCCAAGCATCCCCTGCTCTGCGCGAACCGACGGGCCCACGCGTTTTTCATCCGCTTGGCCACAAAGTGGTATCGCCGCTATTTGGACCTGCGACGCCAAAACGCTTCGTCCGTTGAAATCCGCAAGTTCGCCCTCGACCTGTATTACGAGCTGGTCGATTGGATCGAAAATCATGTGCTCCAAGTGGACCGGCGAGCTGCGGCCCTGTGCAAGACCTGTCCCCTGCATGGGGCTTAGGTATACTATAGCCATGGGCCCTTTCGCATGCCCGGATCGGTCGCTTTTGGGCCCGCGAGTTTCTACGCAGGAGCCGCTATGTCTCCGCAACGCCTCCATCGCTGGCTGGGTGGAGCCCTTTTGGTCCTTATGGGCTTGGGTTTGCTCTTCAGTCCGCGGTTGCAAGCGCATCTGCCGCCCCTGACCGCGCACGCGGCCCTCACTACCCCAGAGGCTTCGCCGACGTCGATTCCATCCCCGACGCGGCGGGTTGCCCCGCGACCAAGCCCGACCCTAACCCCCACGGCCCAAGCCATGCGATTTCCCTCGCCGCAGCTGCCCACCGCGACGCCACCCGAGGTCGATGCCACGGCGTTCTACCACTATTTCACCCAAGCCGGCGATACCTTGGACGTCCTCGCGTATCGGTTCGATGTCCCGCGCGCCCGCATTCGGCCTGCGGTGTCGCTATCCACGTGGCCGTTACCGGGGCTGCTGCCCCCCGACTTTCCTTTGCTGATCCCGCGGGCTGTGCGGGGGCAGACGCCGGCGGAGCGGTTGCTCCCCGACAGCGAGATCGTGGCCTCGCCTTCGTCGTTGGACTTCGACCTCGAGGCGTATGCTTCCCAGGCCAACGGCTACCTGGCGCATCACGTGACGTTTTTGCCCACCCCAGGCGAGCTCACCGGCCCGCAGACGGTCGCCTTTGTCGCACGGCATTATTCCATCAATCCGCGTTTGTTGTTGGCGTTGTTAGAATATCAATCCGGCTGGGTGCGCGGGCAGCCCCGCAGCGCGACCCTGGTGCGCTATCCCATGGGGCGGGTGGACCCGCGACGCCCGCGACTGGCGCCGCAACTTTCGTGGGCCGCGGAACAGCTTTCCATAGGGTATTATGGCTGGCGTGAGGGCTGGATACGGGAGATCGTGTTCGCCGATGGCACGCGATGGCGGCTGGATCCGACGCTTAACGCGGGCACGGTCGCGTTGATGTATTTGTTCGCGCAGCTTTTGTCGCCCGACGCGTGGCGCGCGGCCCTCGACCCAGCCAATCCGCAAGGTTTTCTCGCGCTGTATCAAGACATGTTCGGCGACCCTTGGTTTCGCGCGCGTTGGGTCGAGCCCCTATATCCGCCGGACCTAACGCAACCCGCGATGATTTTGCCCTTTGAGCGCGGGGTGCCCTGGGCATTGACCAGCGGGCCCCACGGCGCGTATGGCCGAGAGGGCTCGCGGGCGGCCCTGGATTTCGCGCCGCCTCATAAGCGAGGCGAACCGTGTCAGGTGAGCCGTGAGTGGATCCTGGCCGTTGCGGATGGGGTTGTGGCCCGGGTCGAACCCGGCGAGCTGGTGTTGGACCTCGACGGCGATGGCCGCGAGCAAACCGGTTGGAACGTGCTGTATCTGCACATCTCGCAGACGGATTTGCAAGTGCAGGTCGGCGATCGCGTGCAGCAGGGCGACCGCCTCGGCCACGCCTCGTGCGAAGGCGGATGGGCGACCGGCGCGCACATCCATCTCGCGCGCAAATACAACGGCGAGTGGATCGCGGCCGGCGGTCCGGTTCCGTTCAACTTAGGCGGTTGGATCGCGGAAAACGGGCCTGAACCCTACGAAGGCCGCCTGGTGCGCGGGGATCAGGTGGTCGAAGCCAGCCCGATTGCCGCGCCGCCGTCCCACATCCAGCGGGGCGAAGATGACCCGTAGCCGGTTTTTGGCCCTGCTAACGTGGGGCTTCTTGCTCTTGCTGATTTATACCCGAGTGCGCTTGCACCAAGCGCGGCGCGTCGAAGCCGCGTCGGGCGAGGCGCGCGCCGCGTTCGCACCGACCTTAGCCTTCCCCACGCCGACGCCGTGGCCGGGCCAGCCCACGCCCACGCCTCTGCCCACGCGCGAGCCTTTGCCTCAAGGCACCCTGGTGGATTACACCGCCCAGCCGGGCGATAGTTTCGCCGCGTTGGCGCGTCGCTTTCACGCGGACTTGACCGAATTGTTGCGGGCCAATCCAGAATTGCCTCCGGACATCACCACCCTGCCGCCCGGCTATCCCTTGCGCGTGCCGTACTACTACTTCCCCACTTGGGGCTCGCCGTTCAAAATCTTGCCTGACGCGCTCTTCGTCAACGGCCCGGCCAGCCGGGATTTTGACACGGCCGCGTTTGTAGCCCAGTATCCGGGCTGGCTCAAAGCCTACCAGGGCTACGCGATGGACACCCAATACACCGGTCCCCTCGCGGTGGACATGGTCGCGCGCAACTATTCCATCAGCCCGCGGTTGTTGCTGGCCCTTTTGGAATATCGTGCGGCCGCGCTCTCAGACCCCAATTCGCCGGGCGCGTACATGCTGGGCTTCCGGGGCTACCAGAACCGGGGTTTGTTTTTGCAACTTTCTCGCGCGGCCATGCTGCTCAATCACGGCTATTACGCGTGGCGCTTGGGCCATCTGGATACGCTCATCCTGAGCGATGGCACCGAAGTTCGGCTGGACCCCTGGCTCAACGCCGCGACCGCGGCCTTGCATTATTACTTCGCGCGCACCCTGCCCGCGGACGCGTATCACCAGGCCGTATCGCCCCAGGGGTTCTTCCGCCTGTACGCGGCCCTCTTCGGCGACCCGTGGCAGCATCCGCCCGCGCCGCACCTGCCCGCGAACCTGCGCCAGCCCGAGCTCGTCTTCCCCATGCCTGTGGGCCACGCGTGGAGCTACACCGGTGGCCCCCATCCTGCGTGGGGGGATGAGCTGCTCCCCTGGGCCGCGGTGGACTTCGCGCCCGCGGGCGTGCGTGGGTGTGAGATCAGCCGCGATTGGGCCGTGGCCCTGGCCGACGGCGTGGTGACGCGCTCGGGGCGGGGCATTGTGGTGTTAGACTTGGATGGCGATGGCGATGAGCGCACGGGTTGGGTGATCTTTTACCTGCATTTGGTCGATACCCCGCCTGTGGGCACGCGCTTGCGTCGTCGCGACCCCATCGGCCATCCTTCGTGCGAAGGCGGCCACGCCACCGGGAGCCATGTGCACCTCGCGCGGCGGTATAACGGTGAATGGATGGACCCCGAAGGCCCGGTCCCGTGGGTGATGGAGGACTGGGTCGTGGTCAAAGGCGAACGCCCCTACGATGGATGGCTGAAGCTTGGGGACTGGTACGTTCGGGCGAGCCCGCGCGGCACCAACGATACCCTCATCGCCGCGGGGCGAAAGTAACCTTTCCTTGAGCCGAAGGGGGATCATGGACACATCCACGACCGTGTTTTCGGCTTTGGATCAGCGCATCCGCGAGCGCCTCGAGGCCAGCCTCGCGGAGCTGGGCGACCTCTGCCGCATCCCCAGCACCCACGCGAACCCCGAGGCCCTGCGCCAGGCCGCGCGTTTTGTGCACCGCGCGCTGGCGCGCCGCGGTTTTCAGGTGCGCGTGTTTGACCCAGGGCATGAACCGCCCGTTTTGGTCGCGGAGCGGCCCGGGCGTCGTTCTCGCACCCTGCTGCTGTACAACCATTACGACGTTCAGCCCCCTGACCCGGTTGAGCTCTGGACGTCGCCGCCCTTTGAGCCCACCCGCCGCGGGGACAAAATCTACGCGCGCGGCATCAGCGACGACAAGGGACACTTGGTCAGCCGCTTCTTGGCCGTTGACGCGCTGCTCGATGTGTTGGGCGAGCTGCCCGTGACCGTGAAGTTTGTGGTCGAGGGCAGCGAAGAAGGCCGTCATAGCGAAGGCCTGCGCGCGTTGGTCGAACGCCATCCCGATTGGCTGCAAGCCGATGGCGTGCTCTGGGAATTCGGCGGCGTGGGCCCTGACGACATCCCTTTGCAGTATTTGGGCACGCGTGGCATCGCGTACGTGTTGCTGCGCGCCCGCACCATGCCGCGCGACGTGCATTCGGGCGTGGGCGGCACCCTGGTGCCCAACGCGGCCTGGCGCCTGGTATGGGCCCTGGCCAGCATCAAGGGCCCGGACGAGCGGATCCGGGTGCCGGGTTTCTACGACCGCGTGCAGCCGCCCAGCCCGCGGGACCTCGAGCTCTTGGCCCAGCTTCCGCCCGTGCTCGAGGCGTATCAGCGTCAATTTCAGCCCGTGTTGGGCTTTTTGCGCGGGGTCGATGACGACCTGGAGCTCAAGCGCATGGCCGTGTTCGAACCTTCGGCCAACATCGCAGGCCTCACCGCGGGCTATCAGGGCCCGGGCACCAAAACCGTCCTGCCCGCGTATGCCGAAGCCAAGCTGGACTTCCGCCTGGTTCCGTGGCAGCGGCCCGAGGAGATCCCCGAGCTGGTGCGCCGCCATTTGACCGCGCAGGGGTTCACGGACATTGAGGTCGTGGACCTGGGCGGAACGCCGCCCATGAAAATGGATCCGGATCATCCCTTTGTGGACTTGGTCGTGGCCGCGGCCCGGGACGTGTATGACAAGCCCATGTACAAAGTACCCATGCGCGGGGTGACCGGGCCGGGGTATCTGTTCGTGCACCGTTTGGGACTGCCCGTTGCCACAGCCGGGCTGGGGTACCCTGGCTCGAACATCCACGCGCCGGATGAGAACCTGCGCATCGACTTGTATGAAAAGGCCGCGCGGCACGTCGCCCGCATCGCGTGGATGATGGGGCAGACGTAGCGGCCATCCCTCATGTTGGCAAATGAGGCCAAGCCATGGACGCCCAAGAGCGTGCGGCGTGGGTTGTGCTGAGCCAGATCAAGGGCATCGGGCCCGCGCGCTTTCGCAAGCTGCTCGCGCATTTTGGCCGCGCGCTCACCGCGCTGCAAGCCGGCGAAGAAGCCGGCCGCGCGCTGGGCTTGCGGCCTGAGCTTCGGCAGGCCTTGGCCCAGGCTGCGACGAAACTGGAGCCCACGTTGCGGCGTATGGAAGAATGGCAGCGCCGCGGCATTCAGGTGCTGACCTGGGAGGACGACGCGTATCCGCGGCGCTTGCAAGAGCTCGCGAACCGCCCGCCTGTGCTTTATGTGCGCGGGGAGCTGCGCCTGGAGGACGATTGGGCGGTCGCGGTGGTCGGCACCCGGAAGATGACCCGCTATGGCCGCCAGGTCACCGAAGACATGGTCGATTTTCTGGTTCAGCACCGGGTCACGGTGGTCAGCGGCTTGGCGCGAGGGATCGACGGCGTCGCGCACCGCCGCGCGTTGGAGGCTGGCGGACGCACCCTCGCGGTTTTGGGCAGCGGGGTAGACGTTATCTACCCACCCGAGCATCGGGGCCTGGTTCAGACAATGCTTGCCCGCGGCCAGGGCGCGCTGATTAGCGAATATCCGCCTGGGACGCGGCCGGACGCGGCCAACTTCCCGCCGCGCAACCGCATCATCGCGGGCCTGAGCTTGGCCGTGGTTGTGGTCGAGGCGGGTGAGAAGAGCGGCGCGCTCATCACGGCCGCGTTCGCAGCCGAAATGGGCCGGGACGTATACGCGGTGCCCGGTTCGATTTACGTGCCCACCAGCCAGGGCACCTTGTGGCTGATTCAGCAAGGCGCGCACCTCTTGCGCCGGCCTGAGGACCTGGCCCAGGGCCTTGAGCTGCGCCTGCTGCCCCAGCGCCGGGCCGCGCGCGCCCAGCTCCCCACAGACCCCCTCGAGCGTCAGTTGTGGGAGTTGCTGCGGCCCGAACCGCTGCACGTGGATGAGATTTGCGCCCGTACGGGACTCTCTGCAGCCCAGGTCAACGCACGGCTGGCCATGATGGAGTTGAAAGGCTTGGTGCAACAGGTGGGTCCGATGGTATATCAAGCTCGAGCGAAGTAACGCGAGCAATTGGCCCTTCCCCCGGAGGTCAAGATGAAGAACCCCAGACGGCACCTTTGGCTTTATGCATGGCTCTTGCTTTTGGGCTTGAGCCTGGGGGGATGCAACCTCCCCCTGCGTGGCCAGAGCCCCGTTCCTGCTCAGGAAGGGGGTGTGCAGGTCGAAGCCTTGGAGCTTGTGGTTTCGGATCAATACCCGGTTCAGGTGCAGGCCATTGTCAAGGGCACATTGCCCGACCCGTGCACCCAGCTCGATACCCCGCCGCGCGTCACCTTTGACGGCGGGACGTTCACCATTCACTTGGCCCCGCGTCCCGGGACCGAAGCGTGCGAGGGGGACCCGGTTCCTTTCCGTATGCCCCTTTCGTTGGATGTGTACGGTCTGCCCGCGGGCACCTATCGGGTGCGCGTGGGCCAGTTGGAAAAGACGTTCACCCTGGAGCAAGACAACGGCCTGGTCCCCACCCCGCGGGCGGGTGAGGTTCAGTCGGCCGTGACCCCCGGGGCCACCGCCGCGAGCCCAACGCCCGCGAACCCGGGCCGCATCCAGGGCCAGGTGTGGGAAGACCGTTGCACCTTGCCCGAGGACCCTGATGCCGAGCTCCCGCCGGGGTGTCGGCTTTACACCCAGGGCCTCGCGGGGGATGGCCTGCGCCAACCCGACGAGCCGGGCATCCCGGGCGTGCAGGTTGAGTTGGCCGCGGGCCCTTGCCCCGGGACCCCGACCGCGCAAACCCAAACCGGCCCGGATGGCACCTTTGTTTTCGACAACCTGCCTTGGGGCACGTATTGCGTCTCGGTGCCCACCCCGCAGCAGCCTTTAGGCCCGGGTTTGTGGACCGCGCCGGGCCTTGAGAAGGGCGAGCAAACCGTTTCGCTGAGCCCTGACCAACCCGAAGCCCGGGTCGGGTTCGCGTGGTTCCGCAGCGAATCAGGCTTCTTGGCCGCGCGCGAACCGTGCACCCTGCGCGCGGACTTCGTGGACGAAACCATCCCCGACGGCAGTGAAATCCCCACGGGCGAGACCTTCCGCAAGACATGGACCGTGCGCAACACCGGCACGTGCACGTGGACCACGGATTACGCGCTCGTCCACACCGGGGGCGAGCAGCTGGCCGCGACCGACCGCGTGCCTTTGCCCACCCAGGTCGCGCCCGGGCAAGAGGTGGTGCTTGAGGTCGAGATGACCGCGCCCGACCAGCCGGGCACATATCGCAGCGAATGGCGCCTCGAGGCCCCGGATGGCACCCGTTTTGGGCCGGGCGACCAGGGCGAAGGCAAGCTGTGGGCTGAGATTCAGGTGGTCGAAAAACTCGAGCCCGAGGATTTGGGGTTAGGCTCGCCCACCTGGGTCGACCCCATGGACACCGCGGCCCAGTGGTACTTGCTCGACACCGCCGATGCGAAGTTCAAGGTCGAGAATGGCCGTTTGGTGATGTATGGCCTCAACACCGACATGATCGATTCGTGGGGCCTGTCCTCGTACCCTGCGTGGAGCAACGGTTATGTGGAGGCCACGTTCATCACCGGGCCGCGCTGCGAAGGCCTGGATCGGTACGGCCTGTTGGTTCGCGCTCCGGACCCGAGCCGCGGGGTTGTGGTGCAATTCTCGTGCGATGGCCGATATCGCATATATCACTGGGATGGCGAAGCGTATCACCCGCTCCAGCCCTGGACCAAGCACGCGGCCATCCAACCCGGGCCCAACCAAACCAACCGCATGGGCGTGTGGTTGCAAGGGGATACGCTGCGGCTGTATGCGAACCGGATTCGGGTCACCGAACACAACGGCCTGCCGTATCCGAGCGGTCAGGTTGGGTTGGTGATCGCGGCCGAGCGCACGCCCAACTTCTGGGTTGCGGTGGACGAAGTCGCGTTCTGGGCCCTGCCGTGATGGTATCATTGTGCCGGGTGAACGATGTACGACTTTATTGTGCGCGTGTTTCAGCATAGCCAGCCCGACCAGCCTGGCCCGGGGTTTGTGGTCTGGGCGGGGCGGGCTCCTCGGGGTGCGGCCCGGCCCCGCCGCCGGGATGTGCTGCTCTTTTTCTTGCGCTTCGAGGGCTCGCCGGTTCCGAGCTTGCAGGCGCAAGAAGCCTGGGCTGAAGAGCTGGCCCAGGTGTACTATGCGCGGGAAGGCCCGGTGACCGGCGCTCTCCAGGCCATGGCCCAGCGCCTGGATGAGCGCCTGCAGCGCGCGAACCGCCGTCTGGCCCGCCGTGGCCAGCGGGTCACGGCCAGCCTGGCGGTCGGGGTCTGGCGGGACCGCACGGTCTACACCGCGTTCGCGGGCCCATGGCATGTGTATCGCCCGTTGATCGGCGAAGAAGTCCCTTTGCCGCAGGACCCAGGGCCGGGGTTGGGTTGGGGACAACCCCTGCTCGCGCTGGCCCGATGGTCGGCCGACGAGGGGCCCTGGGTGCTCAGTCACGGCCCCCTGCCCGAACCCGTGCCATGGGACGCGATCACGCGCGACCCGGACCAAGGGCTGGCCCATTATCTGGCGAGCACCGCGGAGACCGAACACCCGGTTTTGGCCGCGTGGATCGAGGCCACGCCCGGTGTAGGCCGATTGACGCGCGCGCTGATCCAACGGCCCTGGCGCCCGACGCGGCCTGTGGCCCCGGTGGAACCCGAACCCGCGCCGGCTCCGCAGGTCGCGCGAGCCGCGACCGAGGACCAGCCTGCGGCCCAAGTTGCGCCGCGCGCGCCTTCCCCGCGGCCAAAGCCACGTGAGGAGCCGCGCGCACAACCGCGAACTCGCGCGGCATCCCCGACGCGCGCGGCGACACGCACGAGGGTAGACCGGCCTGCCTGGAAGCGTTGGCTCGCGCGAGCCCTTCTGCTTCCCTTGCCTTCCGTTCCCTCGCGGGTGTTGTTTTTCCTGGCCCTGGCCGTGCCGGTCATGGTGGTGTCAGCCGCCCTCACGGTGTATTTGCACGAGGGCCGTGTCGCACGCCAACGGTATTGGGTGGACCAGGCCCAGGCCGCCATTGCCGCGGCGCGCGGCGCGGCCGATCCCCTGGCCCAACGCGAAGCATGGGCGCGCGCGTTGCAAGCCCTCGACGCCGCGCTTTCGTATGGCCGCGAGCCCGACCTGGTGCAGCTGCGCGACGAGGTCCAGCGCGCGCTGGACCAGCTTGACGGCACCGTGCGTCTGGCCTTTCAGGCGGTTCTTACGGGCTCGTACGGCAAGCGCGTGCGGTTCGAGCGCATGGCCCTGGGCTTGCAAGACCTCTATGTGTTGGAGAGCAAAGGGAAGCAAATTTTGCGTTTCACCTGGACCGGGGGCGCGTTGGTCTTTGAGCCGGATAGCGAATTCCGCTGTCAGGGGGAGCATTTGGGGACCTTGATCCTAGGGCCGCTCGTGAGCCTGGACGCGTTTCCCCCTGCACGCTTTTCGTTCCAAACGTTGGCCGTGGACCGGGATGCGCACGCGCTCATGTGCGCGCCCGACGCTTTGCCCAAAGCGCGGCCTTTGCCTTCCCCGCGGCAGGGCTGGGGTTCGGTACGGTTGGCCAAAGTCGCGGACGACCGCCTCTACGTGCTCACCCGTCGCGCGAACCCTGAACAGCCCAGCCAGCAGCAAGATATCCTGTATGTGCTCGACCTCAAGCAGCGGCTGAACTCCGTTCCTCAAGTGCTGTTTGCTTCAGGTAGCGCGCCCCTGGACTTGGCCAACGTCATAGACTTTTCCGTGCTACGGGGCGAGATTTACTTCCTGTTCGTCGATACCCAGGTGGTACGATGCCAAATCTTCCCGACCGAGGGTCCGCAGTGTGAAGCCCTGATTTATCAGGACGAACGGCCAGGGCGCCAAAGCGGCCCGGTGATGACCGAAGCTCGGTTCCGCGCCATCCATGCCGCGGCCATCCCCGAGCCGTCGCTATATTTGTTTGACCCTGAGCAGCAGGCCGTGTATCACTTTTCTTTGCGCCTGCGCTTCGACCGCCAATATCGTCCGCCCGAACCGTTGCCGGCCACGTTCACCCATTTCACCGTGGGCCTGGACCCTTCGGGCGTGGAGACTCTGTACTTGCTCAGCACCAACCAGGTCTACGCGGCCCCATTGCGCTAACACCGCTGGGCGCAAGGTGCTTGAAGGAGGCGTTCGATGCATCGTAGCTTGTGGATCCGTTTCCTCGGGCTCCTCATCGTGATGCTTGGCGTCGGCCTCGTGGGGGCCGGTTGCCAGGCGGGTTCGAACTCGCCCGCGCGGTCCGAAATCATCCTCGCAACCACGACCAGCACCTACGACTCGGGATTGCTGGACGAGATCATCCCGGTGTTTGAGCAGCGCACCGGCTACCAGGTCAAAATCGTCGCGGTGGGCACGGGGAAGGCGCTGCGCATGGGACAGGAGGGCAACGCGGACGTGTTGTTGACCCACGCGCCTGAGGCCGAGCGGCCTTTGGTCGAACATCGCGACGTGGTGGATTATCGCCTGGTCATGTATAACGATTTTGTGCTGGTGGGTCCCAAGGATGACCCCGCGGGGGTGCGGGACGCGACCAGCGTGGCCGACGCGTTCCGTCGCATTGCCGAAGCCGGGGCCCTCTTCGTCTCGCGCGGGGATGATTCGGGCACGCACAAGAAAGAGCGGTCCATCTGGAAGAAAGCCGGCCTGGACTCCCAGGGCCAGCCCTGGTATCTGGAGAGCGGCCAGGGCATGGGCGCGACGCTGCGCATCGCGTCCGAAAAAGGCGCGTACACCCTCACCGACCGGGGCACCTACCTTTCGCTGCGAGATACGCTGAACCTGGACATCTTGTACGAAGGCGACCCGGACTTGCTCAACATCTACCACATCATGATGGTGAACCCTGAGAAATGGCCCCAGGTGAATGTGGAAGGCGCGAAAGCCCTGATTGAATTCTTCGTCTCGCCCGAAACCCAAGCCATGATCGGCGAGTTTGGGGTCGAAAAGTACGGTCAGCCCTTATTCTTCCCCGCGGCGCACATGACCGAAGAAGAATTAAAAAGCGGCGGTTCGTAGCGGCACGCTACCTTTGAGCGCAGGAGGTCAGGGATCGACCATGCGTACCTTGTGGGAAGGCGTATGGCAAGCCTTGTTGTTGCTTTTGTCCGGCGACCCTGAGGTCTGGTCCATCACGCTGCGCTCGTTGGAGATTTCGGGCCTGGCCACGGTGCTCAGTGTGCTCGTGGGGCTGCCGTTGGGCACGTGGCTCGCGCTGCGGGAACGCCTGCCCGGGCGTCGGTTTTGGTTGAGCGCGGTGCACACGGGCATGGCTCTGCCGCCAGTGGTGGTGGGCCTGGTGGTCGCGTTGCTCTTTTGGCGCACGGGGCCGTTGGGCTTTTTGGGCTGGATGTACACGCCCATGGCCATGGTGTTGGCCCAATGGATCCTCGCGACGCCCATGGTGGTGGGGATCACGGTAATTGCGCTGCAACAGCTGGACGCGCGCTTGCGCTGGCAGTTGCTGGGCCTGGGCGCGAGTCAGCGGCAGCTGATCTGGCTCTTGTGGCGGGAAGCGCGACTGCCCTTGTTGAGCGCGGTGATCGCGGGCTTTGGCAGCGTGATTTCTGAAGTCGGCGCGTCGTTGATGGTGGGCGGCAACCTGCGGGGTCGTACGCGGGTGCTGACCACAGCCATCGTGCTGGAAACGCGGCGGGGGAACTTCGCGCGCGCGATCGCGCTGAGCGTCATCCTGATGGGGCTGGCTTTTGCGGTGAATTACGCGCTCACGTGGCTACAGCAGCGCGAAGAGCATTGAGCCATCACGCCCGCGCTCAGGCTTCGCCCTCGCCCCGCGCGGTGGGAGATTCGAGCCCGAGCACGTGGATCAGGGCTTCCAGGCCGAGGATGTAAGAATACCAGCCGAAGCCGGAGATGCTGCCGGCCGCGACCGCGGCTGTTCGCGAGCGTTGGCGAAAGGGCTCGCGGGCGAAGATGTTCGAGAGGTGCACCTCGACCACAGGGATGGGGAGCATGGCGATGGTGTCGCGCAGGGCGACGGAGGTATGCGTATAGCCGCCGGGGTTGAAGACCACGCCCCGGGCCCATTGGGCCGCGTGTTGAAGCGCGTCGATGAGCTGGCCTTCGCCGTTGAACTGGGCCACCCGGACCGCGAGCCCCCGCGCGCGACCGTGGGCTATGACACGGCGGTTGAGTTCGTCCAGGGTCAACGAGCCGTAAACTTCGGGTTCGCGACGGCCCAACCAGTTAAGGTTCGGCCCGTGGAGGACGAGCACGGGGATCGGTTGATCGGTCATGGCGCGTTCCCTCCGAGGTCCTCATGCGCACGCCGTCGCCCTTCGAGGCTCCGCGCGGCGCGAAAAAGCGGGGCACCCGCGGGTGCCCCGCTTTGCGGTAGGATGGTCGTCGCTTAGAGGTGTGCTTTGGCTTTTTCCACCAGGGCCTGGAAGGCCTGTGGATCGCGCACGGCCAGATCAGCCAGCATCTTACGGTTGAGCGCGACGTTCGCCTGCTTGAGGCCGTAGATCAGCCGGCTGTAGTTCAAACCGTGCAGCCGCGCGGCCGCGTTGATGCGTAAGATCCACAGGCGGCGCAAATCCCGCTTGCGGTTGCGGCGATCTCGATACGCGTACCACATGCTCTTGAGCCACGCTTCGTTCGCGCGGCGGAACACGCGCGAGCGGGGCCCGCGTTGTCCCTTGACCATCTTGAGGATCTTCTTGTGCCGACGTCGGCGGACAACACCGGTCTTAACCCGCATGGTCTTTCCTCCTCAACTGGGCCCGCAAGGCCGACGGTCGGGCCGTCTGTTGGGTGCCTTGGGGCCGAGATTGTGAACGGCTTATTCGTCCCACAGACCGGGCGCGAGCCGGCGCACCCGGCGGATGTAACCCTTGGTCTTGACCTCGATCATGCGCGTGAACATCCGCTTGCTGCGCTTGGACTTGTTGCGGCGCAGGTGGCTGCGGCTGTTCTTCATGCGCATGAGTTTTCCGCTCCCGGTCACCCGGAAGCGCTTGGCCGTACCCTTATGGGTCTTCATCTTGAGCTTCTTGCGCGGCTTGCGTGGCACAGCTCCCTCTCCTTTGCATGGACTTCAACGCGCCAGGACGGGCCGTGGTCATGCCCGTCCTGGAGAACACGCGGTTTGTACGGCTCGAACGGGTCGAGCGTGCGACAAAGCAGGCTAACTCGCCGGGTTTTTGCGCGGGCGCTTGCGCTGACCTAAAGGCGCCAGCATCATGATCATCGAGCGCCCTTCCAGCTTGGGCGGGGCCTCCACTTTGGCCACGTCGCTCAGCTGTTCCGCGATCACCTTGAGATCGCTCAGCACCAACTCGGGGTAGGTGATCTCCCGGCCCCGGAATTGCACCCGGATGCGCACCTTCTTGCCGTCTTCCAGCCATCCTCGGGCTTTGCGGATCTTGATGTTGCGGTCGTGCTCAGAGGTGCGCGGGCGCAGGCGCAGTTCCTTGACCTCGGTTTTGGTCCGGGGTTGGCCCCGTCCGCCGCGCTTTTGTTGATACAAGAACTTGCCGAAATCCATCACCCGGCAGACGGGTGGATTGGCACTGGGCGCGACCTCGACCAGGTCGAGGTCCAACTCGCGCGCCTTACGCAGCGCCTCCTCCCGGGAGACGATACCCCAATTCTCGCCGTTCGGGCCGATCAGGCGCACCCGAGGCGCCCGAATGGCCTGGTTTACGCGATAGTCACTGGCGCTTACCCGGCTAATTGTGCCTCCTTTCGTCGTATCACTTTCTCAAAAAGATGGACCGTTTTTTCGGTCGGGCCTTAGCATACCATACCTCGGCCTTGGCGTCAACGGTACAAAGCGGCGGAAAATCCGCGCATTTTGCCCCGGATGGACCGCCGCGCGGCCTCAAGCCCGATAGTCGGACGCCATGCGCTGCATGCGCGCCAGGCTGTCCGCGAACCCGCCCGGTCGGTTGCGCGCGTGCCAGAGCTCGCGGAAGGTGGCCATCAGGGCTTCGGCCTCTTGCGCGAGGCGTTCGCGATGCGCGCGGTCCTCTTGCCCTCGGGCCCGGCCCAGGGCCCACAGCCCGCGCCGGGCCGCGTGCCGAAGCATATCGGCCGCCCAGGCCACCTCGCGGCGGAGGAGCTCCGCGTCCGCGCGGTCCATGCGCGCGCGGTCGAGGTCGGCCACGGCTCGGTCGATGTAGGCCAGGGTCGCGCGCAGCCCGTCTTCGGTCAGGCCTTCGATCTGCGCGATGCGCTCGGGCGGCCATTGCAAGATACGGAAGAGGATGGACGCGTTGTGCACAAGCACGCCCGGCACTTGGTACGCGTTCCCCAAATCGTAGACAATGCGACCCATGACCCGCGCGCGGTCGCGGAACACGAACGTGTCCAGCGCGCGGACGATGTCCAGATCCCGGTTCGCGTGATAAGCCCATGACAGGGCCGCGCCGTAGACGTACCCCAGATAGCTCATGGGCAGGGGCTGCCAGTGCCCGTTATCGCCCCAATCGGTGTTGAGGTAGCCCACCGCGCCGTGGCGCAGTCCGTTCTCGGCCGCGTTGCGCAGGTTGGCCAGCGCGTTGTCCGTTCGGCCTGCGATGGTGTTCCAGGTGGAGGTGCCGGGGCACACGTAAAAGGGCAGACCCGAAGATGCGAACAAGGCCGCGTGCTTGGCGAAGGGATGGTCGGCTTCGTAGCCCCATTCCAGCGCGATCATGTCTCGCGGCAGGCGCGGCACCAGGTCAGGATATTGCACGATGATATCGCCCCAGAACATCATGCGTCGGCCCCGGGCGCGCACTTCTCGATAGATTTTGAGCAGGTAGTCCATGTACACCGGCCCTTCGCCGTGGGCTTCGACGGCCTCGCGGCTTCGGCCCCGGCCCAGGTCAACGGTCTCGTCGCCGCCCACGTTCACGAAGGGGCTGCGAAAGTGGGGCAGAAGCTCGTCCAGCATGCTGCGGACCAGCTCAAGGCTGCGCGGGTCGAGGGGGTTCAGGCTGAAGGGCTCGTCGAAGTGCCCCCATACGGTATCGCAGCCCTCAGGGCATTCGGCCAGGTCTCGGTATTCGTCGTGGGTGAGCCAGCGCCGCATGTGGCCGAAGGTGTTTTGGTTGGGCACGAGGTCCATGAAGCGTTCATGCGTGTAGGCGTCTAGAGCCAGGATCTCTTCGCCTGTCATCGGGGAGGCCTGGGCCCAGACCACGGGGTGCTGTTGGTAGGCGAAGGTGTGCTCGGTGTAA
The DNA here is from genome assembly GCA_013153335.1 of Chloroflexota bacterium. GTDB lineage: Bacteria > Chloroflexota > Anaerolineae > Anaerolineales > DRMV01 > JAADEN01. The sequence continues at coordinate 3,936 of JAADEP010000184.1, read as the reverse complement.
AGCTGGAATTGGTTGATCTTGAGGCCCGCGAGCATGTCCACCAGGTCGTATAGGGTGGACATGGTGGGCACTTTGTCGCGGCTGATGTCGAGCATCACCCCCCGGTTGGGGAAGTCGGGCCAATCGCGAATGCGCACCTGGGGTAGGGTGGGCCCGGTTTGTTCCAGGATTTGCGCGAGGGTGGCCACCGCGTAAAACGCACCCGCGGGCGTGCTCGCGACCACGTGGATGTCGCGCGCGGTGACGGTGAGCTCATAGCCCTGGGGATGGCGGGTGCTTTGGGGCACGACGTGCAGCACGATCCGGCCCCCGGGTTCGGCTTGGGTGGCCGCGAGGGGCGAGAGCGCCGAATACAGGGTCGGCGGCCCCGCGACCAGGCGCCAATCTCGGCCTGCGTGCGCGCGCAGCGCGGCCTGCAACCGTTCGCCCACGAAGCGCAACGCGGCCGCTTCGGGTCCGTCCAGCACGATCAAGCCGTTCTCGGGCAGCTTATAGATGCCTGCCCGCACGTCCAGTTGTTGGGGCATGGGTACGAGGAACAGGTCCGAGCTCGTCATCGGGTATCCTCCTTAGGTTTCGGTTGGGGATGGTCGAGCCCCTTCGTCAGGGGCTTCAGCCAAAACGACATACCGCCGCGCGACCCACGCGAGACCGTTGAAGGCCAGGCCCGCGAGCACGACCCACAAGAACCCCCGGCGATAGAGGGGCGGGCTCACGAGGTCGCCGACCGCGCGGCCTAACGACACCGCGGCCACGAAGAAGCCCAGCACCGCGGCGCGGTAGCGGGCTGAGAGCAGCCCCGACGCCCAGGGGATGCCGCTCACCAAGGTGAATTCGAAGGTCAGAAAGAACGCGAATAGCGCGGCCAAGGCCATGGGCAATGACCCCGCGCGATGCGCGGCGAGCAGACCCAGCATCGCGAGGCTGTTGAGCCCGATGCCCCATTGCACGGAGCGACCTTTGCCCAGGCGATCGGTGACGGTCGCGGTGAGCATCTCGCCCAACAGCTCGGCCCCGCCGATGAGGGCCGCGGTGCCGCCCAAGCCCACCAGCGAGACGTGGTACTGAGCCTCGAGCCATAGTCCGAACACCAGCAGCACGACCTCGTTGGCCGCGGTCACCGCGAGCCCGGTGAGCAACAAGGCCCACGCGGCCGGCAGGCGCAACAGCCGGGCCCATAAGCGGTAGACTTCGCGCACCCGGCTACCTTCAGCCTCCTGGCCGGGCACCTGGTCGCGCGGCACCCCGTGCTGCAGCGCGAGCCATCCCCCCAGGCCGAGCAGGGCGAGCGCGGCAAAGACCGCGCGCCAGCCCCAACGGCCCAAGGCCCACGCGATCAAGGGCATGCCGACCAAGAAGCTCAAGGACCACGCGGTCTCAACCCACGCGACCGCGCTACCGCGCTGTTGAAAGGGTACTCGGTCCCCCAGATACGCGTGGACCGCGGGGTCAAAGGTAAGCTTGGCGATGGCCGAGAGCACCAGGGCCAGAGCCAGGCCTTTCCAGGACGGCCAGACGAACGCGGCCGCCATCCCTAAGGCGAACACGAGCAAGCCCAGGGCCATGCCTTGCCGCCGGCTTCGCTGCGCGGCCACGGCCCATAAGGGCGTGGTCAGGCCCAACAACGACCGCAGCGACAGAATGGCCGACAGGGTCGTGGTCGAGATGCCAAACGCGGCTTGCAACGAGGGCAAAAAGGGATAGACCATGCGAAAGCCCGCGTTGAGCAAGATGCGCAGCGCGATGATGAGCAGCAAAAGGGAAGGTGCCAAAGGCATGATCGACCTCAGGATGGCGCCAACGGCAGGCGAACTTCAAAGACCGCGCCGCCTTCAGGATGGTTGTACGCGCGTACGTGCCCTTGATGGGCTTGCACCAGGGCCCGTACAATGCTCAGCCCCAGGCCCGTGCCCCCACGCTGGCGATCGCGGGCCCGGTCAACGCGGTAAAACCGTTGAAAAACCCGGTCCTCGGTCCCGGGAGGAAGGCCGGGGCCGGTGTCTCGAACCCAAAATACGGCTTGGTTGCCTTCGCGCCGCGCGGCGATCTCGATTCGGCCCCCGCGCGGGGTGTGGCGTAAGGCATTTGCGAGCAGGTTGTGCAGCACCTGGGCCAGGCGTTCGGGGTCCGCGTGCACGAGCAAGGGTTCGTCCGGCACGTCAAAATGCAAGGTGATGCCCTCGGCTTGGGCCACCGCGCGGAATTGCTCTACGTTTTGGCGCAGGATGTCGCGCAGGTCGAGGGTTTGCTGGTGCAAAGGAAGGCGGCCTTCTTCGGCCAGACTCAGGGTGCGCAGGTCTTCGACCAGCCGCGCGAGCAAGCGATTTTGCTCCAGGATGGGCAGCAGACGCTCGGGCGTGAGCTCATACACACCGTCGAGGAGGGCTTCAATTTGGGCCTGTTGCACGGCCAAGGGGGTACGCAGTTCGTGCGCGATATCGGCCGTCAGGCGACGGCGGGCTTCTTCAGCTTCTTGTAAGGCTTGGGCCATGCGGTTGAACGCGCGCGCGAGCGCCCGCAGTTCTTCGTCCCCGTCTTCGGGCACGCGGACGTTGCGATCGCCTTGGGCCAGCCGTTGGGCCGCGGCTTGGAGCGCGCTCAGCGGGCGCAGGATGCGTTGGCTCAGGGCCCACGCGAGCAAGGATGAGATGGCCACCGCGACCAGCGCAGCCAAGAGCGCAGCCTGGGTCAGGCGCTGAAACATGGGCCGGGTGGTATCCCACGCAACCGGCCCGCCCCGGGGGGAGTACAGGTATCCGACGACCTGGCCGTTCACCTCCAGGGGGATCGCGCGGCGCCGCTCCGCGTCGGTCAACCGGGTGCCTCGCCGGCTTGGCGGATAGATCACCCGGCCTTCAGCGTCGGCCAGCACCAGTGGCCCCGGTCCCATGGCCGGGCCCTCGGCCAGGGGTTCGTCGCCGTTTTGCGGAGTGCGATGGGGCGTGGCCGCGTGCAGGATGGCCTCCGCGCCTTCCCAGGAACCTGTGCGTCGGTAATGTTCCTCTAACGCAGCCGTGATTTCTTGCAGCCCCCAAGGCCCGCCCTGGCGAAAGAAGGTGCGCATTTCCCGGGAAAAGCTTAGGTGGGTCCAGACCACGACCAGGCCGATGCCGACCAATGCGCTAAAGGTGAAGGCCAAGAGCAAGTTGCGGCGCATGGTCATTCCTCTTGGGGTTTGCGAAAGCGATAGCCCACGCCGAACACGGTTTCGATGTAGCGCGGGTGTTTGGGGTCGGGCTCGAGTTTCGCGCGCAGGTTTTTGATGTGCGCGTCAATGGTGCGTTCGTAGCCGGTGTAATGATACCCGAGTGCGTCGAGGAGCTGGCTGCGGGTGAACACCCGCCCTGGATGCTGAGCCATGGTCGCGAGCAGGCGGAATTCGGTCGGGGTCAGGCGAATGGGCTCGCCGGCCCGGGTTACGGTGTGCGCGTCGAGGTCGATCTCGACATCGCCCACGCGCAGCTTGCGCGGCTGCGGGCTCGCGCCTTGGGTGCGGCGGAGTACCGCGCGCACGCGAGCCAAGAGCAGACGGGGGCTGAAGGGCTTGACGATGTAGTCGTCCGCGCCGATTTCCAGGCCGATGAGCTGGTCGACTTCATCGCTGCGCGCGGTGATCATGATGATGGGTGTGTTGCTCTTCCGCCGGATCGCGCGCGCGACATCCAGGCCGTCCATGCCCGGGAGATTGAGGTCCAACAGCACCAAATCGGGTTGTTCGCGTTCGAACATGGCCAGGCCTTCATCGCCTCGGTAGGCGACCGAGACCCGATACCCGGCCTGTTGGAGGTAATCGCGCAACACGCGCGCCAGGGAGACTTCATCTTCAATCAACAAGATATGCACCATCTTTGCCTCCAACGCGTTCGTCCGGTCGCGCGCCCGGCCCCACCCTCGCCGTGGCGCGCTTGAGGAAGAGTATAGCGAAAAATGGCTCAT
>JAADEP010000082.1 GCA_013153335.1 Chloroflexota bacterium | reverse complement strand
TACGTGTCGGTGCCGAAGACCGGGGTCGGGCCATCGGTGTCTTCAACGTCGTAGTTGGCGTAGCGGACCTTGTAGATGTTGTCCGGATCCAGACCGTACTCGCCGCCAAACGCGCCAAAGGCCCACAGGGTACCGTGGATCTTCCCGGCCTCGGTGTTCATCAAGGCCTTCTGGAGGCTCTCGGCGTAACCGGGGTGGCACTTGCCGCAGGTCTTATCCGCGATCCACAGGTTGCCGGGATCGGGATAGAAAGGTTGGCCATTGCCACCATGGGCAGCCGCTTTGGCCTCTTCGTCTTGGATATCTTCGGCCGTAACCGTCGGGTCGCCTCCGTGGCACGCGGTGCACTCGCCCATCGCCTTGATTTGCTTCATCATATCGCTGTCGGGCGAGCGGATGTCTTCGATCCCCTCGTGACACGAGAGGCACCCTTCGCCCTGCTGGCCCGCGACCGCGGACACCTCCCCAGCTGGCGGGGCGGCCACGCCTCCGCCCACCAACCAGGCGGCACCCAGGGCGATCGCCAGGGCCAGGGCGAGGGCCCCGATCCACCAGCGTTTGTGCATCCCTTGCACCTCCTCTAATGGGATGAGGGACCACCAGCAGCAGGTGGCCGTCTGGTTCTCATTTTAGGTTAATCTCCAGAAGCCGGCATCGCCCAATAGGGGGATTTTTGCCTATGATTATCCTTCTATGGAGTGAACTTGTCGTTCCCCGCGGCTCACCCCATCATCAAAGACGGAGAAGCCGCGGGGAACGCGCTTATTCGCCCAACCCGTGGCGCCACGCCCAAACCGCGGCTTGGGTTCGGTCTGAAACCCCGAGTTTTGAGAAGATGTGCTTGATGTGGGTCTTGACCGTATTCAAGGAAATGTGCAGCCGATCCGCGATCTCCTGGTTGCTCATCCCCTGCGCGATCAAACGCAAGACCCGCACCTCTTGGTCGGTCAGGTCTTCGGGCAGCGGGCCCGACTTTTGCGTCTCCGCGCCGCGGCCCGATTCGGGCTCGGGTTCGCTCAAGATACCCGTGTCCAACGGGTCGCGGCCCGCGCGCAGGTTGTTGAGCACGCGCTGCAGCACCTGCAGGTCGACCAGGGCTTCGCCCGACACAACCGCGCGCACGGCCAGGGGGATGTTTTGCGGATCCGTGTCCTTGGTCAGGAACCCGGCCGCGCCCAAGTTTACGGCCTGGGCCAAATAGGTGGGGTTGTCGTACGTGGTCAAGATCAGCACCGCGGTGTTGGGCAATTGGGCCTTGATTTGCGCCAAGGCCTGCAACCCATCGCCATCGGGCATGCGAATATCCAGCAGGACGACGTCCGGCTTGTGTTCCAAAGCCAGACGCACGGCTTCGTTCCCCGTGGCCGCCAGCGCGACCACGTCGAAGCCGGCCTGCTCCAACAACATGCGTAGCCCCTCCCGAACAACACCATGGTCATCGGCAATAAGAACACGAATGGGTTTTTTCTCATCCGCCATCTTCACCCTCCTCCTCAGGTAACGGCAACCAGAAGGTCACCGTTGTCCCCGCGCCTGGTTGACTGACGATGTTCCATTCGCCGCCCAGCAGTCGCGCGCGCTCGCGCATGCTGTGCAGCCCGACCGCGGCGCGTTCGCCCGCGCTGCGCGCGACGTTCTGGGGGTCGAAGCCACGGCCATCGTCTTGGACCCGGCCATACAAACGCCCGTCCTTGACGTACAACGAGACCTGTACCCGTTTGGCCGCGGCGTGCTTCCGTACATTGTTGAGGGCCTCTTGCAAGATGCGGAACGCGGTGATCTCCACACTGGGGGGTAAACGCTTGCGCGGCAGGTGGATCTGCAGGTCGACCTGCCAGCCCTGCTCGGTGGCCATCGCCTCAACGACCTCTTGCACGGCCAGGGCCAACCCAAGGTCGTCCAGCACCGTGGGCCGCAGCCCCTGGATCAGTCGCCGCCCTTCCCGAATGGCCCGCTGCAAGTCTTGCAAGGCCTGCCGGAGCAGGGCTTCGGCCTTCTCGGGGTCGAGGTTGCGCAGCATGAGGTAGTTGTTCAAGCTCAGGTGCGCGCCCACCAAAGTTTGGATCAGGCCGTCGTGCAAGTCATACGCGACCAATTTGCGCTCTTCCTCCTGCGCGCTGATGAGGCGGTTCAACAAATCCGAGAGCTGCTGCTGATGGTGCCGCAACCGCGCGTACAAACGCAGGTTCTGCAGCACGGTCTCGGCCTGATGGAGCAACACCCGTAGCCAAGGCTCCGCGCGCTCGGCCCGTTCGGGCTCGGGCGCGGGGAGCACCATCGCATACCGCGGTCCGTCCCGCCGCACGTCCAGATAGGTCACCCACACAGCCTGGCCATCGGACGTTTCCGTCCGGTACCAGCGGGCCACCTGCGGGTCTGACACCGCGGGTAGCTCCACGCGCTCGGGCGCGGGTCCGCAGGAGCACGCGGTCACGCGCCACGCGCGCCGCGCGGGCGGCTCCTTCGCGTTGGCGGCCGGTTCCGCGGCGCCTTCGGCCAGGTCCTCGGGCTCATACAACCCGACCCAAGGCACTTGCAACAGCGCGCCGGTCAGCCGCGCGACGTGGTGCAACACCCGACACGGGTCGCGCTGGCGGGCCAGGAGCACCATGCCCCGATTGAGGATGCGCAAGTAGCGCATGTCGCGCTGCACCGCGGACGTCATCCGGTTGAACGCGGCCGTCAGCTGGCCGATCTCATCCTGCGAGCGCACGGGCAGCCGGACTAAATCGCGCGCGTCGCGGCCAAAACGTTCGAGCGCGTGGCTGAGCGCGCGCACGGGCGCGGTGATGCTGCGCGCGACCCACCACGACATCGCGCCGGCCAAGAGCACGGCCAAGAGCAGCACCCCGCCCGCCCACAGCTGAAACGTGCGAATGGCCGCGAACAGCTGGGCCTTGGGCTCACGGCGGATCAACACCCAATACTCATTGGGCTGGTCCTCGGGCGCGGGATAGATGGGCAGGTACACCCACACCTCGTCCTTATAGAACAGGACCCCGCGCTTGCCCGAGAGCACCTCGGCCGCGATGTCAGGCGCGTCTCGATACAAGCCCTCGCCCGTGTCGAGGTCCCGCGGCCCGCCCCAACGTTTGTCGGGGTCAGGATGGGCCAGATAGTAGCCTTCCCGGTCCACCAAGATAAGGGTAACCGGAGAGCGCCGCCGCGCGTTGACCTGATAGAGGATGTCGAGCAGAGGCTGAGCGTGCAAATTGACCACCAGAACCCCCAAGCGCTGATCCCGCCAATCGAGCGGGGTGGCATAACGCAAAACCGGATGCAACGGTCGCTCGATGGTATGAAACTCCTGGTTGAGGTCTAGGGGCGAGACATAAATCCCGCCGGGGGGCAGCTTCAGGGCTTCTTGTACATAGTAGCGGTGGGCCTTGTTTTGAAGCTGGTCATCGGGCACGACGTAGGGCGCCTGGCCCAGGGGCTGGTTGACCCGCACGATCTCCTGGCCCTCGACATCCAGAACCCGGATTTGGTAATACACCGGATGGGTGCGCGCGAAAATGAGGAAATCCTCGGCCAGGTGGCGACGCTCGGCCTGGAACCGCGCTTGGTCGCCCGAGGCGAGGGCTTCGAGCATGCCCTGCAAGCTACGCAGTTGGGCGAGGTACCGCACCTCGCGGCGCACCTGCTGCAGGAACGTGTGGAGCGCGAAGGCCTGTTCTTCCGCGTCTTCGACCGCGCGAGCCAAGAGCTGCTCCCGCAGGATGCGCGCGGTCAACCACCCTCCGAACACGGTGGTCACCAGCAGGGGGAGCAACATCACCCCCAAGGTTAACCATGCAGCCTTAGCTCGCAAGCTGCGGAACGACGCCACGCTCCCACGTCCCATGAATCGCTACTCTCCGGGCAATGGGGATTATACCCTGACTCGAGCCCTAAAATCGGCTTCCCGGGCTTTTCTGCGCGTTATACTTGGCCCTATGCCGTCCAACCAACGCCCCATCCGAGCTTCAGATATCAGCGTGTACTTGTATTGCGCCCGGGCTTGGATGTACCGACGCTTGGGATACGTCCCCCAAACCGAGGCGCGGCTGCGCGCCGGGGCGGAGCAGCATCGGGCCCATGCCCAACGGGTGCGTCGAGCCCAATTAGCCCGCATCGTGGGGTTCGGGCTCGCGCTCGTGGGCCTGGCCGTCCTCGCGGCGGGGTTGGCACTCGCTCTCGTCCAAGGGGGAGGATGAGCCTTCGTTCGGGCCGATGTAAAAGGTCATGCGCTGCAGGTGCACGACCGGGTCGATGTATTCCACGCGCACCTCAGGCGGCAACTGCAGATGAATGGGCGCGTAGGAAAGGATGCCGCGCACGCCCGCGGCCACCATCCGCTCGGCAATGGCCTGGGCCGCGTCGGGCGGCGTGGCCAAGATGCCCAGCCGAATGCCCGACATGCGGATCGCGTCTTCCAAGCGGGCCACGTCTTGCACCACAAAGGGGCCAATCCGCCGGCCAATCTTGCGCGGGTCGGCGTCAAAAGCCATGGCGATGCGAAAACCCCGCTTGGTCAAGCCTTGGTAGCGCAAGAGCGCTCGGCCCAACGCGCCCACGCCCACCAAGGCCATATCCCACACCCGGTCGATGTGCAAAATGCGCCGGAGCGCCTGGATCAGCTGCGGGATTGGGTAGCCCGTGCCTTGCTTGCCGAACTCGCCGAAGAGGGAGAGGTCCTTGCGGATTTGGGCCGCGCTAAAGCCCAACCGCCGACCGAGCTCGCGCGACGAAATGGTCAGCAGGCCTTCCTGCTGCGCGTAACACAG
>JAADEP010000207.1 GCA_013153335.1 Chloroflexota bacterium | reverse complement strand
TGGATGGGCTTCCGTGGCCGATTCTGGCCCGAGGCTTTGCGGTTAGCGGCCTGGCAACGGCCACGATGGTGATCGTGTTGTTGCGCTTTTGGCAACAGGCGCAACATTGGCCCTTGATCCCCGCGGTGTTGGCGGCCATGGTGGTGGGCGCGACCGCGTACGCGTTGGCCTTGCTCGCGTTCGCGCGCCGCGAGCGTTCGGTCGTGTTGCACGCGCTCGCGGCCTGGCGCCGTGCGCGGGGGGTTTAAACGACGACGGCGCCCGCTTGGGGCGCCATCGCCGGGGTTGGGAAGCAGATACCGAGGGAGGGATTCGCTACATCAGGGCCAGCCGTACACTCGTCCCGATTTAGTCGTCGTCATCGTCCTCGTCGTCGTGATCGTGGTCCTCGTCATTCCGGTCGTCATCGTCGTGCCGATCATCGTCGTCGTAGTCCTGGGTGGCGGTCGGTTCCCGGGTCATGGTCGGCATCGGCGGGTTCGGGGTGGACGTCGCTTCATACGTCATGGTGGGCGCAGGCGTCGTGGTCATGGTCACCACCGGGGTTGGAGTGTGGTCATCGTCGTCCTCGTCATCCTCGTCGTCATCATGATCCGGCGTCGGCGTCCGGGCGTAATCGTCGTCATCGTCGTCGTAATCCGGTGTGCTCGTACCCATATGATCGTCATCATAAGGCTCAGGCGTGGAGGTCATCGCTTCCGTCGGCATCACGTCCTGGTGTTCGGGCGTCATGGTCGCAGTTTCGGTCAGATAGGGCGCCGGCGTGGTAGCCGTTTGGGTTGCCGGTTCCGTGGACGCTGCGCCAGACGTGGCCGCGGTGGTGTCAGGCGTAGCGGTCGCCGTGGCTGCGGCCGCGCTCGCGACTTCTTGGGCCTGGGCCAACACGGTCTCTTTGCGCTGCTCGATCTGCTCCAGGCGTTGGGTCACCTCGGTCGGCACGGTTGCCGCGGTTTGGGCATAGGCTTGGGCCTGTGCTTTGAGCGTGTCCAAAACCTGCGCCTGCTGTTGCAAGGTCATGGCTTCGGTCGCCAGGGCTTGCCACACGTCCGGTCGGGTCTCACGCAGTTGATCCATGACCTTGAGCGCGGCTTGCCAATGCTCTTCGGCCTTTTCCATAGCCTGCACCGCGAGGTCCACGCGGCCTTCCTGCATCAGCTTCTGGGCTTCTTCCAAACGCCGTTGAGCGAAGTCCAGGTGCAAGCGAACATCTTCGGCCGGGTCGGCCAACAAGAGTTGCACACCTTCCACGGTCTCTTTTACGGTGTATAACGGGTCACCGGGCAAGGCGTCCTGGGCAGCATAAACCGCACCGCCTCCACCGATGAACATGGCTACGACAGCCACGAGTACAGCCCAAACCATCGTTTTCCTCCTTTGGGGTTGGGATGAGGATGTTGCCGTTGTCCAACCCCAAAAACGACGCCAACCCCCGCGCGTTACAGATTCACGCGAAGATTTTTCCGGCGTCGCGGCCACTGCGGCCGCGCGGGCTGCGTCCGCACGGATGCGGTTCATGAGGCGCACCTTCGCGTTGCGGCGGAACGCGGGCGACGGCTCGGGATCCGGCAGCTGTTCGAGCCGGGTCGCCAGGCGGAGCAAAGGCTCCAGTTCCTCGCGATACGCGGGATAGAGCGCCAAGCACTCTTCCAAGGTGCGGCGCCCACTGCGGAGGTCGTCCAAACATTGGGCCAAGAGGGCTTCAGGGGGGAGTTTCCGTCGCCACATTTACACTGCCTCCTCTGCCAATAGCTGACGCAGCTGTTTCAGAGCACGATATTGAAGCACACGGACGTGATTGGGTTTCAGACCCATGAGACGGGCAGTCTCTTCATGGCTGAAATTATGCAGAAACCGGTAAATGATAACGTCGCGCAGGCGTTCAGGTAGGCGTTGTAGGGCTTGGGCGACTCGTTCTTGGTCCTGCATATGAAACACCCTTTCTTCGACGTCCGTGGCTTCGACCGGCCCTTCCCCCAAGGCTTCTAACGGCGCTTCCTCCCGCCGGGTTCGATAGTGGTCAATGAGCGTATTGCGCGCGATGCGAAAGAGCCATAGACGAAAATTCCCTGCCTCTTCGGGCTTCAAACGCTGAAGGTGACGCCAGGCCTTGAAAAAGGTGTCTTCGGTCAAGTCTTCTGCTTGAGGCCGAGACCCCGTACGGTAGAAGAAGAACTTGTACACATCCGTCAGGTAGCGCTCGTACAGTTCACCGAACGCATCTGCGTTGCCCGCTTGTGCCTGACGCACCAGGTCCGCATCTGCATAGCGCGCCATAGCCAACTCCATGCATACCAACGAAGGATGGAAGAAAACGTTACAACGTCAAGACGACGAAACCCCGCCGAGGTTACCCCTCCGAATTCGGCGGCGCGGTCTGACCTAAAAGGGTACGTCTCCAAGGGGGAAATGGGTTTATGAAGTTACGCGCGTTCGGGCAACGCGTCGGAGGACGAAGAGGCAGAGAGACGTTGGCGGAAATCCGCGATGGTGCGGTGCAGGCCCTCTTCAAGCGGCACGCGCGGGGTCCAGCCTAAGAGCTTTTGGGCCCGGCGGATGTCGGGGCGGCGACGTTTGGGGTCGCCTTCGAGATAGCGTTCGGCCTCAAATTTGAGCCCGCCGGGGTTGTCCAGCAGGCGGTTGATCACCTGGGCCAGTTCGAGGATGGTGTATTCATCGGGGTTGCCCAAATTCACAGGATAGGGCGCGCGCGCAACGTGCAAAAGGCGCACGATCCCCTCAATGAGGTCATCCACATAACAGAAGCTTCGGGTCTGCGAACCATCGCCGTAGATGGTCAGGGGCTGACGTTGCAACGCTTGCAGAATGAAGTTGGGGATCACACGGCCATCGTCCAGGCGCATGCGCGGGCCATAGGTATTGAAGATGCGCGCGATTCGGGTGTCCAAACCGTAGCGGCGATGATAGGCCATGGTCATGGCCTCCGCGTAGCGTTTGGCCTCGTCATACACCGCGCGCGGCCCAACCGGGTTGACATAACCCCAATAGCTTTCGGGCTGCGGGTGGACCTGGGGGTCGCCGTAGACTTCGCTGGTCGAAGCCAGCAAAAATCGTGCGCCGTACCGCCGGGCGTATTCCAAACCGTGGTACGTGCCCTGGGCGTTGGTCAACATGGTCTCGATGGGCAGGTTGGGGTAGCCATAAGGCGAAGCCGCGTTCGGGCTGGCGGGCGAGGCGAAGTGCAGCACCGCGTCCACAGGACCCCAATCGGGCCAGGGCTGAGCCACATCGTGCTCATAAAGCGTAAAACGGGGCTCGTGCGCGAGGTGGGCCAGGTTCTCGCGTTGGCCGGTCAAAAAATTATCAACCCCAAGGACTTCATGACCTTCCGCGAGTAAGCGGTCAGTCAGGTGAGAGCCCAGAAACCCGGCCGCGCCGGTGAGCAACACCCGCATAGGTCTTCTCCCGAAGGGTTATTCTTCCTCACGGCGATAGGCCCAATAGTGCCGCGCGACTTGGGCCGCGATGCGCGCGTTGTTGAGCAAAAGCTCAATGTTAATTTCGACCGTGCGCGCCTTGGTCAACTGAGCCAGCCGATCCAATAAGAAGGGCGTCACCTCGGCCCCGCGTATGCCTTGTTCCTCGGCCTCGGTTTGAGCCTGTTGCACAGTGCGTTTCACCTCCGCCCAGGGCAAAGGCTGTATGGATGAGGAGTCGGATTTGGGCGGGGGAACGGCCAGCAAGACCCCCGAAGGCTGCTTGAGCACGTGCCAATGTAAGTACGCGATGCGCGCGGCTTTCTCCTCAGCCGTCAGCGGGCCCGTCGGCCATAAAGGATGCGGAACCTTCCAATCGCTCTCGCGGCTGAAAAAGGCCGGGAAGTGGACAGTCTGATAGCCCAACACTGGGATGCCCCACGTCTCCAAATATTCCACGGTCGCGTCCAGATCCAACACCGCTTTTGCGCCCGCGCTGACGACGAGCACCGGCGTTCGGGCCAAGGTGGGCAAATCAGCCGAGATATCATAGGATGGATGGAGGTGCACCCCCCCAATGCCGCCGGTCGCGAAAAAGCGAATGCCCACTAGATGCGCGATCCACGCGGTCGCCGCGACCGTGGTCCCGCCATAGGCGCGCGCGCCTTCTCGGACCACCAACGCGGCCAGGTCGCGCACGCTCACCTTTGCGGGCGGTTCTTCCCAGCCGCTCAGCCGGGCCTCAGGGGGCAAAAGCCGGGCCCGGCTCCGCCGCGCGAGGTCTTCGATCTCGTCACCGGTCATCCCCACCCGAATGCGGCCTTGATACACACCGATCACCGCGGGCACCGCGCCGGCCAAGTGCACCGCATCCACCATCCGGATGGCCAGCTCCCAGTTCGCGGGGTACGGCAGGCCATGGGTGATGACCGCGGTTTCGAGAGCGACCACGGGCAAACGATGGGTGATGGCCTCTTGAACGCGCGGGCTGATGTCCAGGATGCGTTTCCACGCGGCATTCGGGCTCATAGGCGTTCCTTATGGAGTGGGTTCGCGGGGGTCCACAATGACAACTTCGTCAGGCTGGTTGGGCACCAGGCACAAAAAGACAAAGTCCTCATCCCCGACGTTTTTATACCAATGAGGCACCCCGGCCGGGATGAAGACCACATCACCGGGTTGCACACGAAACGTTTGCTCCCCGATGCCGATCAGACCTTGGCCCTGGAGCACATACTGTTCGTGCTCTACGCGATTGGTGTGCTTGGGCATCCAGCCCCCGGGCCGAAACGTGAAACGGCGCATTGCGAAATTTGGGCCTTCGTCCGGGGGAATGAGGATCTGGATATACACCTCACGGCCGGCCGAAACCGGCTCCAT
>JAADEP010000147.1 GCA_013153335.1 Chloroflexota bacterium | reverse complement strand
CCAGGTCGCGCTCGAGCTCTTGCAGCCAGCCCGGATGCGCGATATCGCCGGTCGCGACCAGGGTGGTGCCCTTCTTCAAGGCCCACAGCGCGATGTGCGGGATGTCGAGGTCGCGACTGGTCGCGCGCGAAAAATGCGAGTGAATGTGCAGATCTGCGTAATAACGCATACGCCGCCCCGCTCGTTCAGGTGCCGCGGGGAATTATACCGCTCTCGGTGCGCGGCTGAGCCGCGGTTGAGGCGAATCCAGACCCTGCGCGCGTTCATGTTGTCCGGGTTCGTTCCCGCAAGCCGGCAAATCAGCCCAAGCCCGGCCTAAGGGACCCACAACAGGAGCGCGAAGCCGGCCAACAAAAGCGCGCTCAGCCACGTGAGGCGCTGCCGCCAATAGGCCGAAAGGCGATGCGCGCGGCTAAAGAGCGCGAGCAACACCAGCGAGGCGCCCACCATGCTCGCGTAAAAGAGCACAACCACGCCCAGGCCTAAACGCCAATCCTGCCGGGCGAGGCGCACCACGGGCGGCCCCAAGACCGTAGCCCAAAAGATGTACGGATTCGGGTTGAGGAGGTTGATCAGCACGGCCTTCCCCAAAGAGCGTACGGGGCTGGCGAGCTCGGTGTTGGATGATGCATAGGCCGCGCTGCGCGCGATTTGCCACGCGAGCCAAAGCAAGTAAGCCCCGCCGACGAAACGTAAGGCTGTGAGCCATCCCGAGGGCAGGCGGCTCAGCAGGGCCAAAGTCACCACCACAATAGGGCCGTCGCTGAGCAGCGGCGTGAACGCGAAATACCACACCCGTTTCCAGCCCCGTTGCAGGGCCTGGGCCAGAAAGAAGGCTTGCAACGGCCCGGGCATCAAAGCAGCAGAGAGGCCCAGGCCCAACGCGGTCCACCACGCGGCGGAAACGTCCATCGGCTCCGCGGCTCCTACGGCCTAATCGCCATTCGGCCCTTGTTCCCACGGCGGCGTGGGTTGCCCACCTTGCCCCAATTCCCGCGAGCGGACATACGCGGCCCACACCGCGCGAGAAAGGGCCGTCCGAAAGCCCGCCTTTTCGAGGTAATACAGCGCGGACGCGGTCGTGCCGCCGGGCGAGGTCACTTGGTTGCGCAGATGGGCCAGGTGCACCTGGTCTTGCAAGCGGCGGTAGAACTCGGCCGAACCGAGCACGGTGTGCACCACGAGCTTCTCCGCGATGCGCCGCGGGAAGCCAAGATGCACGCCCGCATCCACCAACGCTTCCATAAAGAGGAAGACGTAAGCCGGCCCGGTTCCGGAGAGCGCGGTCGCCATGTCGAGGTAGTTTTCATCGTTCATATAGATTTCTTCGCCCAGGGCGGCCAAGATCGAGCGCGCGAGCTCGCGTTGTTCCTCGGTCACGGGCGGCGACGCGGTCCACACCGAGATACCCTTGCCGATCTGGCCTGGCGTGTTGGGCATCGCGCGCACTACGTAGGGGTGCCCGAGCTTGGCCGCGATCAAGGCCATGGGCGCGCCAGCGACGATAGAAAGCACCAGCGCGTCTTGGGGAATGGCACCTTGGAGCTCTTCGAGGACTTGGGACAAAACTTGCGGTTTGACCGACAAGACCACGACATCCGCTTCTTGCACCGCGGCGACGTTATCCGTAATGGGCACAATCCCGTAGCGTTTTTCCAGCTCGGCTACGCGCTCTTCCCGCGGCCCTGAAGCCACAATACGGCTCGGCGGGGTTACCTTCTTGCGGATGAGCCCGCTGATCATGGCTTCGGCCATCACGCCAGGGCCGATAAAGACAATGCGGGGTTGTTCCAACGCCATCCTCTACCTCCTGATGCATCCAGGATGGGCCGATTCTACCACGTCGCGCGTCTGAGCACCTTCTTTCGCGCTTGAAAACCGCCCCGTGGGCCGCTTAGACACGTTGCCCCGGCGAACTCGCACTCCAACTCACGTCGTCCGCCCATCCTTAGGAAAACCCGCGTAGCCAGGCCAGCGACCATGGACATCGGCATATGCGAATGTGTATAATTGCGAAGGTGCGTTGGATGTGCGATGATGCCGTTTGTCATTGAGCGCGGCGTCTATAATTAGAAGCGGATGACCGCATGATCATGTCTCGAAGGAGGCAACGATGAGTCGACCAAAGGTAACCATTATCGGCGCAGGCATGACGGGTTCGACCACGGCCCATTGGCTCGCCGCTCGCGAGTTGGCGGATATTGTCCTGGTGGATATCGTGGAAGGGATGCCCCAGGGGAAAGGCCTGGACTTGCAAGAAGCGATGCCTATTATCGGAAGCGACGTGCGTATTATCGGCACGAACGATTATGAAGACACCGCGGGCTCAGATATTGTTATCATTACCGCGGGGTCGCCGCGTAAGCCGGGCATGTCGCGCGATGACCTGCTCCATATCAATGCGAAAATCGTCAAATCCGTGGCCGAGCAAGCAATCAAATATTCGCCGGACGCGATCTTCTTGGTCTTGACCAATCCTTTGGACGTGATGACCTATCTGACCTGGAAGGTAACCGGCCTACCGCACCAACGCGTCATCGGTCAGGCTGGGATTCTGGACTCCGCACGGATGCGCACATTCGTGGCCCTCGAACTGGGCGTCAGCGTAGAGAACGTGCATTGTTACGTGCTCGGCGGGCACGGTGACAGCATGGTGCCGCTTACCCGCCATTCCAATGTCGCGGGCGTGCCCCTCGACAAGATTTTGCCGCCCGACCGGCTCGCGGCCATTGTGGAACGCACCCGTAAGGGCGGCGGCGAGATCGTCTCGCTGCTCAAGACCGGGAGCGCGTTCTACGCGCCTTCCGCGGCCCTGGCTCAGATGGTTGAGGCCATCCTCAAAGACAAGCACCTTATCGTGCCCGCGTCCGCGTATGTGGATGGTGAATACGGCCTGTCGGGCATCTACTTCGGCGTGCCTGTCCAACTGGGCCGCCAGGGTGTGGAGAAGATTCTCGAGTATGACCTCAACGACGAGGAAATGGCCGCGCTCAAGAAGTCGGGCGAACACGTCGCGGCCAACATCAAGAAGCTGGAGCCGTATCTGTAAGCATCTGGGGCGGCCTTCGGGCCGTCCCTCTTTTCGTGCTCGCACCAAGGTAGACGTTCTGTTGTGTGACCCATCCCATAGGAGGCTGATCCGATGCTGTTGAAAGACTTCCTTGCCCAACGGGTTCCGGAATGGCAAGCGCGAGTGCGCAAGCTGGCCAAGGAACTGGGCGAAATCCCCATTGATACCGTGCACATCCGCCAGGTCGTGGGCGGGATGCGCGGGTTGAAGGTGTTGGTGACGGACATTTCTTATGTCGATCCCTACAAGGGCATCCATTTCCGCGGCTACACCATCCCCGAGGTTCTCGAAGCCCTGCCTAAGCCCCATGAAGGCGCGATGCCCTATGTGGGCGGGCTTTATTGGCTCTTGATGACCGGCGAGCTGCCCACGGCGGAGCAAGCCTTGTCGGTCGAAGACGAGTGGAAGGCGCGCATGAGCCTGCCCGAGGCTGTGGTCGCGGCGATCCGCAGCATGCCCAAAGAGACTCACCCGATGACCCTATTCTCGATGGGCATCCTGGCCATGCGCAACGACGGCGTGTTCGCGCCCAAGTACGCGGCCGGGCTCAAGAAGACCGAGCTTTGGGGCCCGACGCTGGAAGACGCGCTGCTGCTCACCGGTCGTTTGCCCGCGCTGGCCGCGTTCATTTACCGCTATAAGTACGGAGACGGCACCCTCATCGAGCCGAATCCGGATCTGGATTGGGGTGCGAACTTCGCGCACATGATGGGCATCGACGACGAAATTTACCGCGACCTCTCGCGGCTGTACTTCATCCTGCACTCGGATCATGAGGTCGGCAACGCGAGCGCGCACACCGCGCACTTGGTGAACTCGACCTTGGCGGACGTCTTCTACGCGTTCTCCGCGGGCATGAACGCGCTCGCGGGCCCGCTGCATGGCTTGGCCAACCAAAACGCGCTGCGCTGGCTCATGGGCGCGTACGACAAGTACGGCGGGGTTCCCACGAAGGAGCAAATGGAGGCGTACTCGTGGGACACCCTGAACGCGGGGCGCGTGATCCCCGGGTTTGGGCACGCGGTGTTGCGCGCGACCGACCCACGCTATACCGCGTTCTATCAATTCGCGGAACAACATTTACCCGAAAGCGAGCTCTTCCGCACCGCGCAGGTAGCCTACGAGGTCGTGCCCAAGGTGCTGCAAGAGCAAGGCAAGGCCAAGAACCCATGGCCCAATGTCGACGCGATGAGCGGCGTGCTGCAGAAGCACTTCGGCGTAGAACCCGAGTTCTACACCGTGCTCTTTGGCCTGGGGCGCTCCTTGGGCATTACGTCGCACCTGACGTGGGCGCGCGCGGTGGGCTTGCCCATCGAACGGCCCAAGTCGGTCACGACCGACATGCTCTTCGAGATGGCCGAGGCCGCGAGCAAGTAATCCTTGGCGCTTTCGCAAGGCCTGCATCCAGAATCGGCCTGCTATTCAGGCCCGGAGGGCGAAGGGAAGCTCCCTTCGCCCTTTTCGCGTCGGGGATGAGGCTGTAGTACACTTAAACGGATTTGTTGTTCAAGTCATCTACAAGGAGAGCGCCTTCCATGCGAAAACAATTGGCCGCTTTGGAAGCCTTTCATCGGGCGATGGGCGTGTTTTTGGCCGAACGGCCCACCGCGGATGTGCCCGAGGACGTGCGCGAGCTGCGCATCCGGTTACTGCAAGAAGAGCTCGAGGAATACATCCAGGCCGCGCGAGCAGGTTCGTTGGTCGACATCGCGGACGCGCTCACCGATTTGCTCTACGTGCTCTTGGGGACCTTTGTCACCCATGGGCTTCAAGATGTGGCCGAGG
>JAADEP010000211.1 GCA_013153335.1 Chloroflexota bacterium | reverse complement strand
AACTGGAACGCCATCCTTCGCCTCCTAAAGTCGTCCGTCTAGATTTTCGGTTTTCACAATTGTACCCCTAAGCCGCTCCCTGGGCAAGGTGGTTGTACCGGAACCCTACACCTCGCGCAAGGACACCTTGCCAGGGGATGCGATTTCCGGTAAGATCGCCCTTGGTGGATGGGGATTGTCATCCGCCGGATTTCTGTGCTCGGAAGGAGGAGAGCGATGAAACGATGGGTTTGGCTTTTCGCCGTGGTCGGGGTGCTGGCCCTGGCATTGGCGGGCTGTGGGAGTGAAAAGGCGACGGAAGCTCCCACGGAGCAGCCCAAGGCTGAGATGACGGAAGCCCCGGTCGAAAAGGCGACCGAGGCCCCGAAAGAGGAACCTACGGAAGCCGCGACCGAGGCCGCGGAGGAAGGTCCTGCTTTGGGGACGGAGGAGAACCCTGTAATTTGGGTCTTGACCCCGTCCCAAGACACGCAGAAGGTTTTGGCTGGCGCGGAGCCGATCGCGCAATACATCGAAGAGAAGACGGGCATTGTCATCAAGCCCGTGGTGCCCACGGACTACACCGCGCAGCAAGAAGCGCTGTGCTCGGGCGAAGCGCACATGGCCGCGCTCAATACCTTCGGGTATGTCCGCGCGCATGAGCGCGGTTGCGCGGATGTGGCTTTGGTCTCGGTGCGCTACGGCGCGACGTCCTACAAAGGCCAAATCATCGCCGGCGCGGACACGGGTATTGAGAAGGTCGAAGACCTGCGTGGCAAGACCTTCTGCCGCCCGGACCCCGAGTCCACCTCCGGCTGGGTTATCCCCAAGCTGACCATGTTGGCCGCGGGCATTGACCCCGAGAAGGACCTCAAGGAGATCGTGGACACCGGCGGTCACGATACCACCGTCATTGGCGTCTACAATGGCGATTGTGACGCGGGCGCGACCTTCCAGGACGCCCGGGTTTTGGTCGAGGATAAATATCCGGACGTCAAGGAGAAGGTCGTGGTGATTGCCACCTCCGCGCCCATCCCCAACGACAACATCTCCTTCCGCCCCGACTTCCCCGAGGACTTGAAGCAGCAGATCGTGGACGCGCTCCTCAGCTTGAACGAGACGGAGGAAGGCAAGGAGATGCTCAAGGGCCTGTTCTCGTGGCAAGGCCTCGAGCCCGCGGATGACTCCTTCTACGATGGCTTCCGCCAACAACTCGAAGCCGCAGGCATCAGCATCGAAGAATTGGGCAAGTAGCGACGCGAAAAACCGGGGAAGGGCGACGGTCCTTCCCCGGTTTGCTTCTCTGCGTGGGGCTTTGGCGTGCGGTTGATCCATCCAGCTTCTGCACATCATCCCTTCGGTTAGGATAGGCTATGTTACGGGTCGAGAACCTGACCAAGGTGTATGAAAATGGGACCGTTGCCTTGCGCAACGTGAGCTTTACCGTGGAAGACGGCGAGTTTTTGGTGATCATCGGCCTAAGCGGTTCGGGGAAATCGACGCTTCTCCGTCTTATCAACCGCTTGATCGAGCCCACAGAAGGTCGGATTTTTTGGAATGACATAGAAATTACGGCCTTGAATGAAGTCGAATTGCGCCGGGTTCGACGGGAAATCGGCTTTGTGTTCCAAGAGTTCAACTTGGTGGAACGCCTCCCGGTGCTGACCAATGTCATGATGGGTCGGCTGGGCTATCTGAACCCCTGGTGGAGTCTGTTCTATTATTTCCCAACCTCGGTGCAGCAGCAGGCCCTGGCCGCGCTCGAGAAGGTTGGTTTGCGTGAGAAGGCCCACCACCGCGCGTCGGACTTAAGCGGCGGGCAGAAGCAGCGGGTGGGTATTGCGCGCGCGTTGATGCAAGACCCCAAGCTCCTGCTCGCGGACGAACCGGTGGCGAGTTTGGACCCTGTGCTCGCGCATTCGATTATGGGCTACCTGGAACAGCTCAACCAAGAGCGCGGCATCACGATTTTGTGCAGTTTGCACTATTTGGATTTGGTCCAGCGTTATGCCACCAAGGTTATCGGCCTGCGGGAAGGCCGTTTGGTTTACCAAGGCACTGGCGAAGATATCCGCAATATGACCGACGAAGAATTCAAGCAAATTTATGGCGAAGAGGCCCGTCGTCTAGGCGGCTGATTTTCCGCTTGAGGTGACTGCATGAGCAAGGGACGAGCTTCGTGGCGGCGTATGCTCGCTTATCTTTCTTGGTTGGTGCCCGGCCTGGGCCATGCCCTCGCGGGCGCGTGGTCGCGGGGGGTGTGGATTTTCCTCGCGATGGCGACCATGTATGGCCTCGCGGTGTTCACCGCGTCGCAGCGGGCCCGCTTTCCAGAAGAAGTGTATGGCTTGAGTTCGTATGTGCTCCAGCGGCTGACCTTGCTGAGCGCCGGTACGCTGTTGGTCTTGTGGATCGTTTATCGGGCCTGGGCACGGCGTTGGGAGCAGGATGAGCTTGGCCGTCGGGCCGCGCGATTGGGTTTCTTGGCCTTGGCCGTGGTGGTCCTCACCTTGGCAGGGCCGCGGATGCTGACGATGATTTTGCCGCCTGGTGCCGAGCGGCAAATTTATGGCTCGGTGCTGGTGGCCATGGCGGGCGTGTTGGCCGGCATGTGGCTTTGGAACGGCTTAGACGCGACACGCTTGGCCCGCGAGCCCGCTCGTCCCGGCTCGTGGAATGGTTTTATTGCGCTGGTGTTGCTCGGCACTTTGGTCCTGGGCACGCGCATTGTGGGCATCGATTTGCCCAAGGCGATCCGGGAGTACAAAGAGGCCGGTCGCATTTTGAGCGATATTGTGTGGCCTTGGCGAGCAGCTTTTGATTATCGCGAGACCGAATTGCGCGCGACCGCCAAGGTGCAAGCGCCTTGTCCACCGGGTGCGAGCGGACCGCCACCGAACGAGCCGAAAGAAGGCGAGCCCTGGGTGGTGGTGACGCCGACCTGCGGCGACTTGAGCGTACGGGATACCAAGGGCAAACTTACGTATGGGACGTTGTTGCACATCCAGGGCGGTGGATTCGTACCGGGCAAAAAGGTCAAAATCAAGTGGGAGAACCCCATCGGCAACGAATTCACACCGCGCGGCGTCGGCCCTACCGAGATCGAAGTTGGTCCGGATGGTACGTTTACCACCGAGCTTTATATTCCTGATGTGGTAATTCCCGAATTTGCTCAAGGACCCCAAATCCACAAATTGCACGTGGTCCAGCCAGGCGCGCTGCAGTTTACAGGCAAGCTTAGCCGCGAAATGAAGCTCGCGCTTCAAGCCATGCTTGAGAGCATTATGATCGGCTTTATGGCCACCTTCGCGGGGATGTTGCTGGCCTTCCCCCTCTCGTTTTTGGCGGCTCGCAATCTGATGACCAGCCTGCGCACGAGTGCACAGGGGCTGGTCGGCGGGGTCTTTGGTTTCGCGGGGGGCGCGTGGTTGGGCTATCGTATCGCTCAGGCTATTGGACAGGCTTTGGGTGGTTTGGAACGCGCGCCCGTCACCGTGGCGCTGGTTCACCTGGTTTTTGTCTTGGGCGCGGCCATTTTCGGCTTTCGCACCCTAAGCCGTCAGCTCGACCGGTGGAGCGAGCGTTGGCCTGCGTGGTTGGTCGATGGCGTGCGTTACCTCGGGTTCGCGGCCATCGGCGCGAGCATCGGTTGGGTGCTAGGCCTGGGTTATGCCCACGGCATCCTGGCCATCGCGTGGGATCCCGACGAGGTTCAACGCGCGGCTCCTGGGATCGCGCGGGTCGGCGCGGTCTTGGGCGCGCTCGCGTTTATGCTTTTGGCCTATCGCTGGGGCCGCCATCGCCCCGTACCGATCGGCAAGCTTATTTACGCAAGCACCCGGCTCGTTCTCAACGTGATCCGTTCCATTGAGCCGCTCATTTGGGGCTTGGTCGGCGTGGTTTGGGTAGGCTTGGGTCCCTTCGCGGGTTTCATCGCGCTTACGATTCATACGGTAGCGGCTTTGGGCAAACTTTATTCCGAGGCCATTGAGAGCATTCATCCCGGCCCGATAGAGGCTGTGCAATCTACAGGTGCGAACCGACTTCAGACCATCATGTATGCAGTGGTGCCACAGGTGCTGCCCCAGTTCACCGCGTTCAGCCTCTATCGTTGGGATATCAACGTCCGGATGTCGACCGTGATTGGTTTGGTTGGTGGCGGCGGGATTGGCTTTTTGCTCATTCAGTGGATCCGCCAAGTACAGTACGAGAACGCCGGCCTGGCCGTATGGCTGATCGCGATCACGGTCTCCATCCTCGACTTCGTCAGCGCGAGCATCCGCAAACGCCTGGTGTGAAGCGATGGCGTCGAGGGAGCAGGCGAGCAAGGAGGCTACTATGTTGTTGTCAAGGGGAAAAGGGGCTGTTCGAAAAATCAGCGATGAGGACGAAAACCTTGAGCCCAGAGGGTCAAAATCCAGGCATCCGGATACGTTCGAGGGCGACCCCGTTGCCGAAGGCGCGTCGATGGGGTATCTTTAAGGTGCTTCTTTGCAAGGTTATTTAGCTTTCCCCAGCGTCCCCATCTTACCCTCTTTCTTTCTAACTATATTCGTGTTTATAGAAGCTTGAAGTAAGTCTTCACGATCAACTACCAGAACAGACAGTTCTCCTTCCTGTTCAAGTCATGGATGGTAAAGAAAATATTGTTCTTCTTACTATCTGATTGAAATAACACTTTGATCAATACACCGTGGAACTGAAATTTGCTGTAGACGGGCGAGCCACTGAAGAACTCCTCGGCTTAAAGCTACAGCACAGCCGTAAATGCCCGCACTCCAAACATAAGTCATGGCCAAGCGCTGCGTATAGGTCCGTTCGGTCAAGCGCCAACTTTGCTTTATACGTTGGAGTAGACTCCTGATGCATTGGCGTGCCATGGACGCGCGTGAACGCCATGTGAAAGGTGCTT
>JAADEP010000176.1 GCA_013153335.1 Chloroflexota bacterium | reverse complement strand
CCTTGTCGGGCGGGGCACGCACCAGGAGCTTTTGCGCACGTGTCCTTTGTATCGGGAAATGGCCCGCTTGCAACTTGGCGAGGAGGCCCTAGATGACGACTAAAGGCCCCAAGCCGACCGGCTCGCGCGGCGGCGCGAGCATGGAAGGCGGCTTGCCCGGTCGCCCCAAAGGCTTTCGTTTGGGCATGGGGATGGCCGCGCTCCGTCCGGCGGACAAGCCCACGGACTTTTGGCGCGCGATGCGGCGCTTGCTCGCGTACATTGGTCGAGGACAGGGACTGGCTTTGACCCTGGCGCTGACGTTAGCCGCGCTGTCGACCGCGTTCAACGTGGTTGGGCCTTTCATTCTTGGCCGTGCGACCACGCTATTGTTCGAAGGTTGGCTGGCCCAGCTGCAAGGCACGGGCGGCATCGACTTCGCTGCTATTGGTCGCATCTTGCTCCTGGCGCTCGGGATTTACCTCGCGTCCAGCGCGCTCCGTTACGCGCAAGCGTGGATGATGGTCGGTATCGCGATGGATACCGCGTACCGGCTTCGCCGCGACATGGCTGCAAAGCTCCACCGCCTGCCGCTGCGTTTCTTCGACCGCACGCCCCACGGCGAAGTGCTCTCACGCGTGGCCAACGACGTGGACGTCATCCAGCAGACTTTGGGCCAAGCCATGGGTCAGACGGCCATCTCGCTGGTCTCGCTCGTTGGCACGCTCGTGATGATGCTGCGCATCAGCGGCTTGCTCACCCTGGCTGCGCTCGCGCTTTTGCCCTTGGCCATGGTAGTCGTGCGCGGGGTAGTGCGCCGTTCCCAACGCTTTTTCGCGCAACAGCAGGCCTATTTGGGCCATCTCAACAGCCATGTGGAAGAGACCTTCAGCGGCCATCTTGTGCTCAAAGCTTTTGGCGCGGAAGCGCCCCGACTGCGACGCTTCGACCAACTCAACCAAACCCTTTACCAGGCCACCTGGCGCGCGCAATTCCTGAGCGGCATTCTGATGCCCCTGATGCGCTTCACAGGCAACCTGGGTTACGTCGCGGTCAGCGTGCTGGGGGGCTACCTGGCTTTGCGCGGACGTTTGAGCGTGGGCGACATCCAGGCTTTTTTGCAATACGTGCGCGGCTTCACCCAGCCTATCCAACAGATGGCGAACCTGGCCACCATCTACCAATCTACCGCGGCTGCGGCGGAGCGTGTGTTCGCGTTTCTGGATGAGCCCGAAGAAACGCCTGATCCCGCGAACCCTGTGCCACCGCCGCGCGTGGTGCGCGGGTTTGTCGCGTTCAAAGACGTTTGGTTCGCCTATGAACCCGGTCATCCTGTGATCAAAGGCTTTTCAGCTCGCGCGGAGCCGGGGCAGAAGATCGCCATCGTCGGGCCCACAGGCGCGGGCAAAACCACGCTGGTCAAATTGCTTATGCGTTTCTACGACGTGGACCGGGGCTCGATCCAGGTGGAAGGCCACGACGTGCGCGCGTACCGCCGCCGCGATTTGCGACGCATGTTCGCGATGGTCTTGCAAGAGACATGGCTCTTCCACGGCACCATTATGGAGAACATCCGCTACGGTCGCCCCGACGCGACCGATGAGGAAGTCATTGCTGTGGCCAAAGCCGTCCGCGCGGATCACTTCATCCGCACCCTACCCCAGGGCTATCACACGGTCATTGACGAAGAAAGCACCAACCTTTCCGAAAGCGAAAAGCAACTTCTGACCATCGCTCGCGCGCTCCTTGCCAATCCGCCCATGCTGATTTTGGACGAGGCCACAAGCTACGTGGACACCCATACCGAAGCTTTGGTACAACGCGCGATGGACGAGCTCATGCATGGACGAACCAGCTTTGTCATCGCGCATCGCCTCTCCACCATTCGCAACGCTGACCTCATCTTGGTGCTCAAAGACGGGGACGTGGTCGAGCAAGGGACCCATGAAGAGCTGCTGCGCCGAGGCGGCTTTTACGCCCAGCTTTACAAAAGTCAGTTCGAAGTAGTCTAAACCCCGCGCGGCCCAACGCGCGGCAGGGCGAGTGCAGGCCGAGCCCGCGCAGCGAACGCGGTGCCCCGCGCCCGGGCCGTGGTATAATATTTTTGTCCGACACGCCCGTACCGCGAGGACGGGACGTGCCTTGAGGTTGCCCCTACCGAACCTGGTTGTGGGCCCTACCTTATCTTACGGAGGGTACCATGTCAGTCCAAACTGTCCCTTCCCCGGAAAAAGTGACTGTGCGCACGTTATGGCGCAAAAAGCGCCGCGGGGAGCCCATCACGATGCTCACCGCGTACGATTATCCCTCCGCGCGGTTTGTGGACCGTGCGGGCATTGACGTGATTCTGGTCGGCGATTCCCTCGGCATGGTGGTCTTGGGCTATGAGACCACGGTGCCGGTCACGATGGAAGATATGCTGCACCACGCGCGCGCCGTCGCCCGGGGCGCGCAGCGCGCGCTCCTGGTCGGCGATATGCCCTTCCTCTCGTATCACACCACGCCTGCGGACGCGGTGCGCAACGCGGGCCGGTTTTTGCAAGAAGCCGGTATGGATGCGGTCAAGCTCGAAGGCGGGCGTGAGCGGCTCGAGGTGATCCGCGCGATTTTGAACGCGGGCATCCCGGTGTTGGGGCATATCGGCCTGCAGCCCCAACGGGTGCACCAGCTGGGCGGGTTTCGCGCCCAAGGCCGAACCGCGGCCGCGGCCCAGGAGCTCATCGAAGACGCGCTCGCGTTGCAAGAAGCCGGCGTGTTCGCGCTGGTCCTGGAGTCTGTGCCCGCGGAGGTCGCACGTGCAATCACGCGGCTGTTGGACATCCCGACCATCGGGATCGGCGCGGGACCTGATTGCGACGGCCAGGTGCTGGTGTATCACGACCTGTTGGGTCTCTATGACCGTGGGGTTCCGCGCTTTGTGCGCCAATACGCGCGGCTCGCGGACGTGATTCATGACGCGCTGACGCGCTACCGCGAAGATGTGGAGCGCCGCGCCTTCCCCGCGGAAGAGCACACGCTGCACATGAAGCCCGAAGAAGCCCAGGCCCTCGAAGCATGGCTGCGGGCCCGCGGGCTGTCGGATTCAAGGGAGGCCGACCGTGGCGCGTGAACCCTGGCTGGTGGTCGGCACGGGTGCCATGGCCGGGTTCTTCGCCGCGCACCTCGCGGCCGCGGGCGAGCCGGTCGTGATGCTGGGCACATGGCGCGCGGCCCTGGACGCGCTCCAAGCCCACGGCCTGCGTTGGATCGACCTCGAAGGCCGCGAGCGCGTTTATCCGGTGCGCGTGCTCGACCCACCTCACCCCCTTCGTGCGCGAGGCGCGCTGGTGTTGGTCAAAGCCTGGCAGACCGAACGGGCCGCGCGGCAATTGGCCGCGCTCGTGCCCGCTTCGACCCCGATCCTGACGCTGCAAAACGGCCTGGGTCCGCAAGATGTGCTGCGTGAGCACCTGGGCCCCGCGCGCGTGACCGTTGGCGTGACAACCTACGCAGCCCGCGTGCGCGCGGCCGGTGTAGTTCAAGCTACGGGCCAGGGCACGGTCGACCTCGCGCGCGAACCGCAAGGCACGTTCTGGGCCGAGATCCTGCGCCGCGCGGGCCTTGAGGTCCGGGTGCACGAAGACGTGCGCAGCCTGATTTGGGGCAAACTGGCCATCAACGCGGCCATCAACCCCCTCACCGCGTTGCTGGACGTGCCCAACGGCGCGCTCCTTGAAGACCCGGCCGCGCGGCTTTTTATGGCCCGAGCCGCGCGCGAGGTCGAGCGCGTCGCGGCCGCGCAAGGCATTCGGCTGCCCTTTGACGACGCGCCGCGCGTCGCGTATGAGGTCGCGCGGCGCACTGCCCAAAATTCCTCATCCATGCGCGAGGATTTGCGCCGCGGCGCACCCACGGAAATCGACGCGATTTGCGGCGCGGTGGCCCGGATCGGCCGCGCGGTGGGCCAGCCCGCGCCCCTCAACGAAGCCCTTTGGCAGATGGTACGCGAGGCCGTCGCGCAGCACCGTGCGCCGCGAGCCGTCCCATCCCCTTTGGCACCCACGAGGAGGTAGCGTATGCGCGTGGTCACGACGTTGGAAGACTTGCGCCGCGCCCGCGCGGCTTTGCCCGAGCCCGTGGGCTTTGTGCCCACCATGGGTTATTTGCACGAAGGGCATTTGGCCTTGGTACGCTGCGCGCGGCGCGAAAACGCGTCGGTCGTGGTCAGCATCTTCGTCAATCCCACCCAATTCGGGCCTGATGAAGACCTGGCCACCTATCCCCGAGACCTGGAGCGCGATTTGGCCTTGCTCGAGGCCGAGGGCGTCGATTTGGTCTGGACCCCCACGCCTGAGGTGATGTATCCGCCCGGGTTTCAGACTTGGGTCACGGTGGAGGAGCTCACGCGCGAGCTCGAAGGCGCGTACCGACCGGGCCATTTCCGTGGGGTGACCACGGTCGTCACCAAATTGTTGGCCGCGGTCCAGCCCCAGCGCGCGTATTTCGGACAAAAGGACGCGCAACAAGCCCGGGTCATCATCCAAATGGTGCGCGACCTCAACCTGCCAGTCGAGATCGTGGTCTGCCCCACTGTGCGCGAGCCTGACGGGCTGGCCATGTCCAGCCGCAACACCTACCTCAACCCCGAAGAGCGCCGCGCCGCGACCGTCTTGTACCGGGCGCTGCAGGCCGCGAAACAGGCGTATGACGCGGGCGAGCGCGACGCGGAACGGCTCCGCGCCATTATGCGCGAGGTATTGG
Organism: Chloroflexota bacterium; assembly: GCA_013153335.1. Lineage (GTDB taxonomy): Bacteria > Chloroflexota > Anaerolineae > Anaerolineales > DRMV01 > JAADEN01. The sequence continues at coordinate 198 of JAADEP010000176.1, read as the reverse complement.
CCCAAGAGCCGCTGGCGCGCGTGCAATACGTTTCGTGCGCGGACCCCGACACCTTGCGCGAGCTGGAAGGGCCGGTCGAGCGCGCGCTGCTTTCTATGGCCGTGTTCGTGGGCTCGACCCGGCTCATTGATAATCTGCTACTCGGGGTGGAAGGCGGGGTATACCCGCGTTACCGTCCCCCCGGGCTCACGCCTTGAG
>JAADEP010000134.1 GCA_013153335.1 Chloroflexota bacterium | reverse complement strand
TGCTTGAGCCAACCCGCTGCGTCTCAAGCTGACGAGTAACCGCCATGATGCTACCCGATTATCGTATTCAACATTCCGACTATTTGCGTCGCCTGCTGCGCACCATGCTCCAGGAATTGGATCTGGAGAAGGTGCTGGTTCGAGCCCTCGAGGCCGCGGTGACCATCTTGGCCGGCAAAGCGGGCGTGATCGTCCTGCGTTCCCCCCAACGGGGATGGTATCTGGCCGCGGCCCATGGCCTTCCGCCTTATTTGGTGCGGACCTTGCGCTCGTTGTTGCGCGACGTCCCGTTGCACCAGCGAGACCCCTTAGCGTGGGAATATCCCGAGATTGAGCGCCGCTTAGAATGGCTGAGCTTCGTCGGGCCGCTGAACCTGCAGCAAGGAATCGGGCTTCCGTTGCTGACCCAAGAGGGCCTGCTGGGCGTCATTTTTGTGTATCGCAACTACCCAACCGTGTTCACCGAGCAAGATCGCGAGCTCTTGCAATCGTTCGCGGATCAAGTAGCCATCGCGGTGCGCAACGCGTGGTTGTACACCCAGCTTCGGCACGAAAAGCAGCGCCTGGACGCGATTCTCGACGCGGTCGCGGACGGGATCGCGATCCTCAGCCCAGACCTCACCATCTTGCGCGTCAACCCCGCGTTCGCGCGGCTGTGTGAAGCCAACGAAGAGGACCTGGAGGGTCTGCCCCACCACCAGGTCGTGCGTTGGGAGCGTTTGGAACAAGGCCCTAGCTTAGAAGCCGCGCGGCGTGAAGGATGGCCGGCGAGCCCCCAAGACGTGCTCGACGTCCAGGGCGACCTGCGCTGCCCCGGGCACGACCGCGCCCGGCCGGTTCACATTCGCTACGCGCCCCTGATGACCGACGACGGCGAGCTGCTCAACATCATCGCGAGCGCGCGCGACATCACCGCGTTCCGAGAGGCTGAAAAGCTCAAATCCACCTTTATCTCGACCATTAGCCACGAGCTCAAGACCCCCATCGCGTTGATCAAAGGGTATGTCCAGACCTTGCGGCGCACCGATGTGGATTGGGACCCCGAGACCGTGCAAGAAAGCCTGGCCATCATCGAAGACGAAGCCGACCGTTTGGCGCGGTTGGTAGAGGACCTGCTCGAGGCCTCGCGCTTGCAGGCAGGCGGGGTCAAACTGCACCGATCCGCGGTCTCCTTGCCCGCGCTGGCTCAACGCATCGCGCAACGCCTGGAAAAACAAGCGCGCGAAAAAGGACACACGTGGCGTTTCGAATTCCCCGAAGACTACCCCCTGGTGTGGGCGGACGAAGCACGGATGGAGCAAGTGCTGACCAACCTGCTCGCGAACGCGCTCAAATACGCGGAGCCGAACACGCCCATCGTGATCCGCGGCGAAGTACGACCACACGAAGTGGTCCTGTGCGTGCGCGATCAAGGGCCGGGTATCCCGCCCGAGGATCAGCCGCACGTGTTCGACCCCTTCTTCCGAAGCCGGCGTACCGCGCGGACCACGTCCGGCGCGGGGTTAGGGCTTTATCTGAGCCGGGCCATTATTCAAGCCCACGGCGGACGCATCTGGGTCAATCCCCACTATCATCAAGGCGCTGAAATCTGCTTTGCCCTGCCTCGCCCCACCACGCGCGGCGAGCTCGACGCCAGCAGGAGGGAGTAAGCCATGCCCAGGCTCTTATTGGCCACGCGGAATCCAGGCAAACAACGGGAATTGCGCGCGCTGTTGGCCGAAAGCGGATGGGAAATCGTAACCCCAGAGCAGATCGGGGTGACCTGGTCGGCCGAAGAGACCGGGCGCACTTACGCGGAAAACGCGGCCATCAAGGCCCTGGCCGCGGCCCGCGCGACCGGCTTGTGGGCCTTGGCCGATGATAGCGGCTTAGAGGTCGACGCGCTCGATCGCGCGCCGGGCTTGTATTCCGCGCGGTTTGGCCCCCCGCGGCCCGAAGGCCAGCCCCTCACCGATGCGGACCGGCGGCGTTATTTGCTGCAACGCCTGGCTGAGCACCCCCGGCCATGGACCGCGCGTTTCCGCAGCGTGGTCGCGGTGGCCGCGCCCGAAGGCCTGCGTTGGATGGCGGATGGGCTTTGCGAAGGCGAGATCATCCCCGAAGAGCGAGGGGAGAACGGCTTTGGCTATGACCCCATCTTCTACTTGCCTGAGCTGGGACGTACCATGGCCGAATTGGACTTAGAGACCAAGAACCGGTGGAGCCACCGCGGGCAGGCAGTCGCGCGGCTGCTGCCCGCGCTCCGGGCCGCGGCCCCGTGACCCCGGAGGCGCGTATGCGCGTCGTACGGCATCCCGGCGCCCTGTGGTTTATCCTCGCACTCATCCCACGCCTGCTCGCGGCCCTGGTGGGCCGGAACATGGGCATTGGCCTGGACGACATGTTCCAATACGACATGCTCGCGCGCAGCTTGGCTGCGGGTAAGGGCTTTCGTTGGTACGCGATCGAAGACGTTCAGCTCATCCAACGCTATCTGGATTTTGACCCCAAGACCCATCCCCAATATGACCCACAGGGCTTGCGCACCTCGTTCCGCGCGCCGGTTTACCCCGCGTTTCTGGCCGTGGTCTATCGCCTCGCGGGCTTCGAGCATCGCTTCTTCGCCGCGCGCGTGGCCCAAGCGTTCGTCACCGCGACCGTCGCGCCCCTGACGTGGTGGGTTGCCCGGCGTTTGATTCCCCAACGGCCCCGCGCGGCCCATGCCGCGGCCGCGGTCGTGAGCCTTTATCCCATGCTCGTGCTTTTGCCGCTGGCGCTGGCCACCGAAAACCTCTTCTTACCCCTGAGCCTCGCTTTGTTCGCGTGGACGTTGCGCGGCCCGGACGAAACGCGACCCATAGTTTGGGCCGGGCTCGCGGGCGTACTCATGGTCCTCGTGCTCTTGACCCGCTCGGTGAGCGCGGTCTTTCTGCCCATCGTCGCCTGGCGCGCGTGGCGCAGCCCGCATCGGGGGCGCACCGTGGCCGTCTTCCTCGCGGTGGTGGTTGCTGGGGTGCTGCCTTGGCTGCTGCGCAACCGCGCGCTGCATGGCCGCTGGGTATGGATCGAAACCTCAGGAGGCTACAACCTGTACATCGGCTTTCATCCCCAAGGGGATGGCACCTTCTACCCGCCCGCGGCCCAAGAACTGCTGTTTATCGTGGACGACGCGGAACGGGACGCGTACGCGCGCCAACAAGCCTGGGCCTTTGTGCGAGCGCATCCGTTGGAAGCTGGCAAGCGCATCCTCCGGCGGTTGCAAGCTTTCTACGGGCTCGAGCGCCGGGTAGTCATGTTCCTTTACAGCCAGGGCCTGTTTGGCGCGTGGTCGCGGCCCGCGTTGCTCATCGCTGCGCTGATCTGGCTCGCGCCGTTTGTGGGCCTCATGCTTTTGGCCGTGCGCACCTGGCCCCATGGGCATCGGGGTCCGGGGTGGGGATGGTGGCTCGCGTGGGTCGTCGCGTACACCCTGCCCCACGCGCTCATCTTGGCCGACCCGCGCATGCATTTGGCCTTGGTGCCTCTGCTCACCGTGGCCGCGATGTGGACCGTCTTCATGGCCGACCAATGGCGCGCGGCCGAAGCTCGCGCGCGTTGGAAGGCGTGGGCCGGCCGCGCGGCCCAACTCGGCCTGGTGCTCGCGTGGGGCCTCGACCTCGCGGGGGACTGGGATCGCATCGTCGTACTGTTCGGCCCCGAAGGCTACAAAGCGCATTTTGATTATTAGCGAGGCTGGGATGTTCCCTTTGCGCGATCGAAAGATACTGCTCGGCGTGACGGGTTCGGTAGCCGCGTTCAAAGCTGCGGCCCTGGCTTCGAAGCTGACCCAGGCCGGGGCCCGGGTGACCGCGCTGCTCACCCCCGCGGCCACGCGCTTTGTGTCTCCGTTGCTTTTCCGCGCGCTGACCGGTCAACCGGCCTATGTCGACGACGACCTCTGGGGCCCAGAAGGGCACATCCTGCATGTGGATTTGGCTCGCGAAGCGGACGCACTAGTCATCATGCCCGCGACCGCGGACATGCTGGCCCGGCTCGCGCACGGCCGCGGGGATGGGCTCATCCCGTTGGCCGCGTTGGCGATGCACGGCAAGCCCCTGGTTGTTGTGCCGGCCATGGACGTCGGCATGTACACCCACCCCGCGACCCAGGCGAACGTGCAGCAGCTGCAAGCCCGGGGCGTGCATGTGGTGGGTCCGGTGGAAGGCCGCTTGGCTTCGGGCGCGGTAGGCCCGGGACGCATGGTCGAGCCTGAGCATGTGTTGGCGTTTTTGCGTTTCTTGTTTTCGCGGGAAGGACCGCTAGCGGGCCGGCGGGTGCTCGTGACCGCGGGGCCCACCCAAGAGCCCATCGATCCGGTGCGAGTGCTGACGAATCGGTCCAGCGGCCGGCAGGGGTTCGCCCTGGCTCAGGCCGCGCTGGACGCAGGCGCCGAGGTCACGTTGGTCACGGGGCCGGTGAGTTTGCCCACGCCCTACGGCGCGGAACGCGTGGACGTGACCACCGCGGCCGAGATGTACGACGCGGTGATGGCCGCGCTACCGCAAACCGACATGCTGTTCAAAGCGGCCGCGGTGGCCGACTATCGGCCAGCCGAGGTCGCGGGGCAGAAAATCAAGAAGACCCACGCGGATTTGACCTTGCGCCTCACCCGCACGCGCGACATCCTGGCCGCCGTCCGTGCCTATCGGGCAGCGCAAGGTCGGCCAGAGGTTGTGATTGGGTTCGCGGCTGAGAGCCGTCTTGACCCATCCGCACTGCGCGCGAAGCTGCACGACAAAGGCGTAGACATCCTAGCCGCGAACGACATCACCGCGCCCGATGCGGGCTTTCAAGTTCCGACCAACCGCTTACGCCTGTTGTACGCGCACGGCCCGGACGAAACCTGGCCCTTGTGGCCCAAGGACGAGGTCGCGCGGCAGCTGCTTATGCGCGCGCTGCACC
>JAADEP010000166.1 GCA_013153335.1 Chloroflexota bacterium | reverse complement strand
GCCAGTAGAAATAGTAGACCGGATGCTGGCCGATGAGCGTGATCCGCGTACCGGGGTAGAGCACGTCCAACGCGGGGTAATAGGGCCCGGGGCCCTGGCGGCAGAACACCCGGCCCGTGAGCTGCGCGGGGAGCGCGGCGTTCGCGTTGGGCTCGGGCGTGCGCGTCGGCGTCGGGGTGGGTTGCGCCTCGAACGGGGGCGCGGGGACGGGCCGCGCCCAGGCCGGTACCACGCTCACGAGCAACCCCAATCCCAGCAGCACCGAGAAACCCAGGCCGAGGAGCACCGATCGCGGTTTCATCGACATACCCTCCCTATCCCCAAAACGAGCGGGTCAACGAGCGTTTAGGTGGCCCCGGGCAAGCGGAGCCAGAACGCGCTGCCTTGGGGACGGGGCGTATAGCCCAAATCGCCGCCTTGTTCGCGCGCGAGCGCCCGAGCCACGTGCAACGAGAGCCCCCACCCCTTGTGGGCGCGCACGCGCTCATCCGGCGAACGGAAGAACGGCTGGAACAAACGCGCCTGGTCTTCTTCGGCCACGCCGATGCCCGTATCGGCCACGATGAGGTCAACCGTGCCATCGGGATGGCGTCGGGCCTCGAGCCAGACCCGTCCCCCTTCGGGCGTGTAGGCCCACGCGTTCTCGTAGAGCCGATGCAGAATCCAGCGGGTGTATTGGGGATCGGCCTGCACACGCCATTGCCGCGCGTCTTCGGGCAGGCCGGTGTAGGTCAGCTTCTTTTCCGCCCAGCGGTCGGCCCATGCCTCTTCGACATCCGCGACCAATTCCCCAAGCGCGATGGGTCGGGGTTCGAGCGGCAACCGGCGGTGCGCAATTTTGCTCAGCATGCTGATGAATTCCAGCAGGCGCTCCAGCCGCTTGACGTTCGCGGCCATGATGCTCAAGAACTGGGCCTGGCGCTCGCTCACCGGCCCGCCCAGGCCGCGCTGGATGAGGTCCGTGTAACCTTTGATGACCGTAATCGGCAGGCGGAGCTCGTGCACCAGCATGTTCAAAAACGGCTTTTGCTCGACATAGCCCTCGCTGAACTCGCGCACCAAATCCCGAGGCCGCAAGACAGCCCAAAAGCCGCCCTCTTTGCGGCGCAGCAGGGCCAGGTCATAAGCCCCCGGCCCCGCGAGGATGATGCCTTCGGGCGGGACCAGCACCGCGGTTTCGGGTTGAACCCACGGTTGCAATTCGGGCAGCGCCTCGAGGGACGGAAAATCCGGATGCTGTCGGAGCTGCTCGCCCCGGGACGAGAATTCGGCCCAGGGCAGGCCGAGCAGATCAAAAAGGGCAGGGGGTTCCATGTCAATGGGCGGGGTCATGAGCGGCTTCCTCCTCTTGTTGGGCCGTAGAGGTCGTTGCCCGCGAGCGGGCGTCGTCGCAAATATCCCGCAGGGGGCATTGGGCGCACCGGGGTCGTCGGGGATGGCAGTATTGCCGTCCCAAACGGATAAGGTTGATGTGCGCGTCGTAATACGCGTCAGGCGGAAAGATCTGTTCCATGAGCTCGTGGGTCTTTTCCACGCTGAGGTTGGGCGGTCGCAGGCCGAGGCGCCCGGTCACGCGATAAACGTGCGTATCCACGGGGAACGCGGGCTTATCCAAAGAAAACAACAACACAATGGCCGCGGTCTTGGGCCCGACGCCCGGAAAGCGCAGCAGCCACTGCCGAGCTTCGTCCGTGTCCATTTGCGCCAAGAAACTCAGGTCCAGCGCGCCGCGCTCTTGCGTGATTTGGCGCAGGATCGCCTGAATGCGCGGGCCTTTCTGGTTGGCCAACCCGGCAGTGCGAATGGCGGCTTTGACCGCGTCGGGGTCGGCATCCCGCACGTCGGCCCAGGTAGGGAACCGGGCGCGCAGGGCTTCGTACGCGCGGTCGCGATTGCGGTCGTTGGTGTTCTGCGACAGCACCGTGAGCACGAGCTCGTCCAGGGGATCGCGGCGCCGGCGGGGCGCGGGGCCGAAGTGTTCGAGCAAGCGTTGGTGCACGATGCGGGCTTTCTCGCGCCAGCGCGCCCACTGTTCCGGCGGATACGAGGGTAGGGCTGGGGGCATGCTACCTTCCTTTGGGTCGAGCTTGACCAGAATTATACGTCAGCCCAAAGGCTATCCAAAACCTCGTCGGGCACGTCGAACACACTGTTGTGGGGCGGCAGCGGCTCCTGGGTCATCCATTCGGGGATGCGGTCGTGGGCGCGCGTAAACCCGGCCGCGCGGTTGAACGCGCGCTCCAGCCGAATCGTCTCCAGGCCCAGGCGTTCGAGCACATCCTCGGGCACTTCCCAGCCATAGCGGCCGCGCAGCAACTGCGGGATGGTCTCGGGCGCGCGGGCAAAGCCAAAGGCCGCGAAAATGCACACGCCCAGAGTGTCGTAGCCGGCCATGAGGATTTGCGCTTTGCGCGAGACCGGCCCCTGGACCGTAGGATCAAGGTGATCGACCCGCGCGCGGATGGTCAGGCCCGCGGTGTGGTCCGCGCCTTGGGGGCTGGTCGCGTAGGTCACGCCCGTACCCTTGATCGCGCGCGGGTCATAGGCCGAGATGGCCTGCCCCTTGACCGCGGGGGTGCGGCGCACGCCCAGCACGCGACCGGTCTGGGCCGCGCCATGGCCCAGCAAGCGGCCCAACGGCGTGTCGTCATAAATTTGCTGCACCAGCGCGAGCGCGCGGTTCGCCTGCCCGAAGCGCCACAAGCCAGCCTCGGCCGCCACGCCGAGGGCCGCACCGAGGTCGATGGTGTCCAGCCCCAGGTCGTTCGCGTACGCGTTGAGCCGCGCGATCGCGTCCAGGTCGTCTATGCCCAAATTGCTCCCCATGAGCGCGATGGTCTCATACTCGAGAGGCGAGACCAGGGGCTTGCCTTGGGGATCGGGCACAATGTTGGAACAGCGGATGCTGCATCCTGCCATGCACGCGTGCGCGGTCGCGCCCTGACCATCCCGTTGCAGAATGTGTTGGCGCAGGGCCTCGCCGCTGATGCGCTCCGCGTGTTCGAATTGCCCTTGCGAGAAATTGCGGGTCGGAAGGCCGCCCAGGCGGTTGCACATCTGCACCATGGCCGCGGTGCCGTAGGTCTCATAAATTTTGGTTTGGGGATGGTCGAGGAGCGCGCGGAGGTAGGTCTTGCGGGCCTGGCGGAAGGTCTGGGGGTCGGCCAGGGGGAGGGGCGCGCGGCCCGCGGGTTCAAAGACCAGGGCTTTGAGGCCCTTACTGCCCATGACCGCGCCCAGGCCCCCGCGCGCGGCCATGCGTGAAGGCACGCCGTCTTGATCGATGTGCGCGACCCCGGCCGCGCGCAGGCCGCGCTCGCCGGCCGGACCAATGAGCGCGAGGGCCGTTTGCGAACTCGCGCCGTAGTGATCCAAAAGTCGCTCCGCGGCTTCATACGTGCCCAGGCCGAGCCAGGGGTCCGCGGGCTCGAACGTCACCCGATCCGGGCTTGCGTGCACCACCCACCACGAGCCATCGTCGGGCTGGTCTTCGACGAGTATCGCGTGGTAGCCCAGCCGCGCGATGGCCCAGCCAGTGCGTCCGCCCGCGTTGGCTTCTTTGACCCCGTGGGTAAGCGGGCTCTTGCCGCCGACCGAGATCCGGTCCACACTGGAGAGCCGGTGCCCGGCCAACAGCCCGGGCGCGAAGATGAGCACGTTCCGCGGCCCCAGGGGATCCGCGGTCGCGGGCACGCGGTCCAACAAGATGCGGGCGACCAGGCCGCGGCCCCCCAGCGTTTGCCACGCGAGGGGCGTGGGCTCGGTCGTCGCGGTGCGGGTGCGCATGTTGATCCGCAGGATGGGCATGGCATACCTCCGGCTTAGGGCGCTTCGGCCTCCTCGGGCGTCTCGGTAGGTTGGGGCCGCACCTTGCACAGCCGCAGGCCTTCCTCCGCGTTATAGACCGCGATCTCGTCGCCGGGGATGGTGGTGAGGATTTGCTGGAAGATGGGCACGGCTTCGTCGCAGCGCCCGAGTTTGGCCAACGCCAGTCCATATACGTAATAAAATTCTGCGGCCCGACCGTAGTCCAGGGGCATGGGTTCGACCTTGACCCCGTCCTCGGTTTCGCCACCTTTGACCGCGAGGGCCAACTCCTTGACCGCTTCCTCGAGCTTACCATTCTTATAGTACATCACGCCCAGGTTGCCGTGCATGAGCGGGTTGGCCGGGTCTTCTTGCGCGGCTTTGAGCGCAAATTGCAGCGCGCGACCGAACTGCCCGCTGGCCGCGTAGGTGCGGGAGATGTAGAGATCGGGGTACGGATTAGTCGGGTCGTACGCGTTCGCGTCCAGGAACGCCTTGACTGCTTCGTCCACCCGGCCTTGCGCGCGGTACAGGATGCCCAGCATCAGGTGGAGGTCAGGGATGTGGGGATTGATGGCCAGCGCGGCTTTGTATTCCGCGATGGCTTCGTCCAGGTTGCCGGTCAGGTACAGCACATATCCCCGCGCGCGGCGGGCTTCGAGCAGGCCGGGCGCGCGCGCGACCGCCTGGCGAGACGCCCGCGCGGCCTCGGGGTAGAGCCCTTCGTCGGCCAGGACTTCTGCTTGCAGCGCCAGGGCCAGCGGGTTCCCGGGATCGAGTTCCAGCGCGCGTTTGAGCGACGCGAGGCCTTCCACGGTTTGGCCCAGTTGATGAAGCAGCCAGCCGCGCAGCGCGTGCGCGTCCGCGTAATTGGGGTTGAGCAGCAGCGCGTTTTCGACCGACGTGAGCGCGGCTTCGTACTGGCCCATCAGGGCCTGCACGCGCGCGAGCTCAAAATGCCACGCGGCGTTGTCCATGTCCAGCAGAATCGCCTGTTGCCAGGTGCGGACCGCGGCTTTGAGCTTGCCTTCCTCAAAAAGCCGCCGAGCTTCTTCCGCGAGCTGCTCGGGCGGTGGGGTAGGAGTAGGCGTAGGGCGCAGGGGCAAGCCCACTTCCGGCA
>JAADEP010000027.1 GCA_013153335.1 Chloroflexota bacterium | reverse complement strand
GTCCCAAGTCAAAATCTCCTGGCGCATACGTCGGGCTCCACAGCGAGGTATGATGCGGGATCGCGATTATACCGTGGTTCGACGCGGGATGCGAACAGAAGGGCCTTGCGTCATCTTGACGTGTGCGATGAGCACCGATATAATGATGGTGCCACAAGCGGGCGTCGCCAAGCGGTAAGGCAACGGCCTTCCAAGCCGTTATTCGCGGGTTCGAATCCCGTCGCCCGCTCCTATAGCCCCGTCCAGAGCGCACCCTCTGGGAAGGGGTATGGGCCTGTAGCTCAGCGGTCAGAGCAGGCGGCTCATAACCGCTTGGTCGCAGGTTCGAATCCTGCCGGGCCCATGCACGATTCGGGATGGGGCCTTGCCATGGTGCAAGGTCCTTTTTGTTTCTGGCTTGGTTCGATGGTTGTTGGACTCGGCGCGGCTTAGGCTGCTCCGACCAACGAGGTGACGTCATCGGCGCGGGATGGTCAGCCCGTACGCATCGGAGGGGAGAGCCCAGTGGCCAAGCTTTGGGTGCATCCGCGCTTTTCACCGACGCAGGTCCGCGCGATCTTCTTCGACGTCGACGGCACCCTTCGGGATACCGACGATGAGCTTGTGCAGCGTTTGAGCCGCGCGTTGGGACGGCTCTTGCCTTGGGTTTCGGAGGCCACGCGCCACCGGTGGGCTCGTTCCCTCATCATGGCCGCGGAAACGCCCATCAACGCGCTGTACGCATGGGCAGACCGCTGGCACCTCGACAACCTGCTGCATCGCGTCTGGCCTCGTCGCGCGGACGATGCCCCTTCTTCGTCCTCGTTCCGCCTCGTACCCGGTGTCCAAACCCTCATCCCCCGACTCGCCCAACACTACCCCCTGGCCGTGGTCTCGGCCGGAAGCGAGCGCGCGGTGCGCGCGTTTTTGGCCCAAACCGGACTCGCGCCTTACTTCCGCGCGGTGGTCGCGGGGCCGACCTACACCTACACCAAACCCCACCCCGAACCCATACTGGCCACGGCCCGAGCCTTGGGGGTATCGCCGGCCCACGTGCTCATGGTCGGCGACACCACGGTCGATATTCGCGCGGCCAAGGCCGCCGGCGCCCAGGCGGTGGGGGTGTTGTGCGGCTTTGGGACCCGGGACGAGTTGCTCGAGGCAGGCGCGGACGCAATTTTGCCCCATACGTCGGATTTGGTTCGGATCCTACCCCCGGTCGCGACGGCGTCGTCACCGGCTGCTGCTTCGTCGTCCCTCGCCGCGTGAACCTTGGGCATGGTGTGCGCATCGCTCTTGAGCCTGGAGGGTTATAACCTCATAAATGGACAAAAGAACAACCAATCCGGATCGCCAAGCGAGCAAATCCCACGGGCTTGTGCCCTGACAGAGGAGGTGTTTATGCGAATTATGCGGAAGGATTGCTTTATTCGGATTCCATCCGTATAATGATGGATGGGCACCCACCTTCGAAACACCCACCAAGGTGTATGGAAAAGCAGGAGGCCGAGGGATGAACGTCATTAAAGTTGCCAGCAAGTCACGTCCGTACAAAGTGGCCGGCGCCATCGCCGGGGTCTTTCGGGAGCACCACCGGGCCGAGGTACAAGTTATCGGCGCTGGTGCGGTGAACCAAGCGGTGAAGGCCCTGATCATCGCCCGAAGCTATCTGCTGGAAGACGGCTACACTCCGGTGATCGTCCCCATGTTCGTCGACATTGAAATCCACGGTCGGGTGCGGACCGCGGTGCGCTTCGTGGTGCTCGACGCGACCGACATTGACGCCATTCGCCAGGTGCCGCTGCACATGGAGCTGCCACCCGAGCCGGGAGAGCCCACCGACGGAGGGGAAGAGGACGGCTCGGCCCCTGAAGAGGACGACCAAACCGCGTAGACACGTTGACGTGACGGAGGGGCTTGACACGCCCAAAGCCCCACGCGAACCTTAGACGGCTGCGCCCGGCGTGATGGTGCTGGGCTTATTGAACCTGCCTCCACGCGGGCAGGGCGTATACGCGCGCGGCTGCGCCTAAGCCTCTTCTTCGTCGCGTTCATCCGCCGCGCGCGGAGGCGACGTGTCAGGTTTGGGCTCGCGAAGCGCGAGCTCGAAGACCTGATCGAGGTGCTTCACGCCGATCACCTGCAAGGACTCGCGCACACTGCGCGGCACGTCTTGCAGATCTTTGAGGTTGCGTTCGGGCAGGAGCACGGTTCGAAGCCCAGCGCGGTGCGCGGCCAAGACCTTTTCGCGAATTCCGCCCACGGGCAGCACTTTGCCCCGAAGGGTGATCTCGCCCGTCATGCCGACTTCGTGGCGCACGGGCCGGCCCGTGAACGCAGAGGCCAGCGCGACCGCAATGGGCACGCCCGCGCTCGGCCCATCCTTGGGCACCGCGCCTTCGGGGATGTGCACGTGGATGTCGATTTTGTCATACACGTGCGCCGCGATTCCGAGCTCGCGAGAGTGGGCCCGTACATACGATAGGGCCGCGTATACCGATTCTTGCATGACCGACCCAATTTGCCCCGTAATTTGCAAGTTGCCTTTTCCTTCCATGAGCAGCACTTCGACGGGCATGATATCGCCCCCGTTTTCCGTCCAGGCCAAGGCTATTGCAACGCCGACCTCGTCGGTTTTCTCCGCTTTGTTGAAGAAATACTCGGGTGGGCCCAAAAGGCGTTCGACCAGTTGTTCGGTAATACGAGTGGGGTAGCGCTTGCCCTCGGCTTTGAGCCGGGCGATCCGGCGGCAAATGCGGCCAATGGTGCGTTCCAGGTTGCGCACGCCGGCTTCGTAGGTGTATTCCCGAATGATGCGGCGAATCGCGGCTTCGGTAAAGCGGATTTCTTGCGCCGCGAGGCCGCTTTCCTCAATTTGCCGTGGGATAAGGTACCGCCGCGCGATGGCCAGTTTTTCTTCCTCGACATAGCCCGGGAATTCGATCACCTCCATCCGGTCCAGCAGCGCGGGCGGGATGGTGTACAGGGTGTTCGCGGTCGTGATAAACAGCACGCGCGAAAGGTCGTACGGGATCTCCAGATAATGGTCTGAAAATTCGGCATTTTGTTCAGGGTCGAGCACTTCTAACAAGGCTGCGGCCGGGTCACCGCGGTAGTCGGCCCCAAGTTTGTCAATTTCGTCCAACATAAAGACCGGGTTTACCGTGCCCGCGCGCTTGAGCGTCTGCAGGATGCGGCCGGGTAGCGCGCCGACGTACGTACGCCGGTGTCCTCGGATTTCGGCTTCATCGCGCACGCCGCCCAGGGAGATGCGCACAAATTTGCGCCCCAAAGCTTGGGCGATGGAACGCCCCATGGAGGTTTTGCCCGTGCCCGGCGGCCCTACAAAGCACAGGATGGGCGGGCGCTTGTGCTTAGGTCGGAGCGAAAGCACCGCGATATATTCCAAAATGCGTTCCTTCGCCCGCTTGAGGCCATAATGGTTTTCGTCTAGCACCTTGGCCGCGTGTCGCAGATCCAGGTTGTCGGGCGTTTCCTCGTTCCAGGGCAGGTCCAAAATCCAATCAAGATAGTTCCGCAGCACGCTCACCTCGGGCGACATGGGCGGGAGCTGGCTCAAGCGCTCCAGCTCTCGCAGGGCGACCCGCCGCGCCTCTTCGGGCAGGCCCTTCTTTTCAATGCGCTCTCGCAAATCGCGGATTTCGCGGTGCCACAAGTCACCTTCGCCCAGTTCGTTTTGAATGGCTTTCATTTGTTCGCGCAGGTAGGTCTCGCGTTGAAAGCGATTGATCTCCTCTTGCACGCGTTCTTGAATCTCTTGCTCTAACTGGCGCACCGCGAGCTCGTGGGCCAACAGCTGCACCAAATGCCGCATGCGTTCGACCACGTCGACCGTACGCAACAAGATCAGCGCGTCCTCGGTCGAGAGGCGCAAACCCGAGGCAATCATGTCGGTGAACGCGTCCAGGTCCTCCAGCTGACGCAGATACCGTTCGGCCTCGGCGAGCTGCTGGGCGGGAGCTTGGGGGTGTGCCTGCAAAATTTGTTGAAAGAGCTTGAGGATCTGATGGCGCAATGCCTGCACTTCGGGCGAGGTTGGATCCGGTTGGATGGGCGCGAGCACCTGGGCCCGAACGATGAAGAACGGCTCGGTTTGGAGCCATTCGAGCACCTGCACCCGGCGTCGCGCTTGGACGAGGATGGAATACACCCCTTCTTCTTCGTCCTCGGGATCGTCCAGCGGTTCTGAGACCACAATCTCGACGCCGTAAGGTTCAAAATCCTCTGGCCCGGGGTTTTCGACTTCGGGGTCTCGTTGGATAAGCGCGATGAGCGTGCGATGGCTGGCCCAGGCTGCTTCCAAAGCCAACACCGAGAAAGGGCGCCCGACCTTGATAAGGCGCCACATGCCGGGCAAGAGAACCAACCCGCGAAAGGGCAATACTGGCAAAATGAGCGAACCCTCTTCATCCGGCTCGAGTTCGGGCAGCTCGCTTAAACGACGTAACGCTTCGTGGATGTAATGCAAGTTCGCGTCCTCATCCCAAGGGTTCATGGGGTTTCCTTTCGCTCCGTTAGAGTTCGAGTCGCCTACGCGTGGGGTAAAACGCAATGTGGAGGGCGTTAGGCTTAGCTAGGCTCTTCCGTTGAGGCTGGGGCACGGGTCAGCCCAGGATAATACCACGGACTCGTTGGCGCGGTAAGTCTTGGGCACGTTCTTGTCTTCCAGAGGGGGGATAAAAAGTAAGTTCTCTTGTGTTACGGGATAATTCGCGTTGTACGCTCTCGTCTTTACGGGGAGCGCACCACCCGGGCAGACGGTGTTCACGCATTCGCTTTTTCCCACGTATGAAACGCTGTTGTAAGTTCACGCGACGAAGATGTAGGTGGTGTGTTATACTCCCGAAGACTACACGCTATTTGGGCGCGGCATCGTCCATACTTCGTGGCACGTGAGGTGGGCATGGTTCGATCAACATCATCGCGCCGTCGGTTCCT
>JAADEP010000076.1 GCA_013153335.1 Chloroflexota bacterium | reverse complement strand
CGAGGAATCAGGATGTTCGAACTCGGCTTTGCACCAACAACGCAGCTTCAAACACGACCCCAAGTGAACCTCGCGCTGGCCCAGGTCGTGCGCCTGTTGCCCATGACCTTGCCCGAGCTGCAGCAGCGCCTCGAGGCGGTCTTGGCCGAAAACCCCGCGTTAGAGGTCGAGCCCCCGCGGCGTTGCCGAGGCTGCGGTCGCCCGGTGCTCGACGAGGATTGGTGCCCGTATTGCCGGAGCGGCCACACAGCCAGCCGGGAGCCCATCCTCTTTTTTCAACCCTGGACCGAAGCAGGGTTCGACGACCGCGAGGATGCGTTCCGCGACCCATGGGAGCAAACCTGGCGCCAACCCCTGACGTTGGCCGAATATGTCGCGCGCCAGGTGCTCCCCGAGCTCGATGCGGACCAGCGCCCAATCGCGGAGGCCATCCTGGCCGCGCTCGATGACGACGGCCTGCTCACACGCGGACCGGCGGATATCGCGCGTGAGCTCCGCCGGACGTTGGCCGAGGTTCAGGCGGTGCTCCAGGTTTTCCACCAAGCCGATCCCCTGGGCGTGGCCGCGACTTCGCCGATCGAGGCGCTGCGGGTGCAAGCCGAAATTTTGGCCCAGGCCGGCGCGGTCGTGCCGCCGGGTGTCTTTCGCCTGCTCGAAGCCGCCCACCCTCGCACGCCAGCCACATGGCGCGAGTGGGTCCGTCGAGCCGGCCTGACCCCCGAAGAAGCCGAGGAAGCGCAACGCTTCATGCGCGAGCACCTCAATCCGTACCCTGGCCGCGCGCAATGGGGCGATCCGCATTTGGGCGGCGGCGCGTCCGTCCCGCTGCCCCCACAGCCAGACGTGATCCTGCGCTTTCTCCGGCCCCGTGACCCGGATTCGCCCATCGTGATCGAGATCCTTTCACCCCTCAACGGACGGCTGCGCTTGCAACCCCTCTGGACGCAAGCCATACGGGAGGCCGACCCGGACGCTCGGGCCGACTTGGTCGCGCTGCAACGAGAAGCCGAGCTGTGGATCCGGGTTGCGCGGCACCGCGACACCGCGCTCGCGCAATTGATGCGCTGGCTGGTGCAAGAACAAGAGGCTTTTCTGCGCCACGGACCGCTGCATCTCAAGCCCATGAACCAAACCCAAGCCGCGCGCGCGTTGGGCGTGAGCCCTTCCACCGTCTCGCGGTTGGTCAACGGGAAGTTCGTCCAGCTCCCCGATGGACGCGTGATCCCGCTGCGTCAGTTCTTCGAACCGCATTGGCCCGCGCGCGAAGCCCTCAAGGCCTTGATCGCCCGGGAAACGCGGCCGCTCAGCGATGCCGCGCTCGCGCAACGGCTGCAACGCATGGGCTTTCGAGTTGCACGGCGCACGGTGGCCAAGTATCGCCAGATCGAGGGCATTCCCCCGGCTGGACAACGGCGGAAGCACGCGCAACCAAACCACAAAAAGCGCAGGCGCTCGGAAGCCAGCACGTTGCTCAGCCGCGTCGCACCTTAGTACTCAGGATCGAAGACCGCATTTAAGGGTTGGCTCGAAGCGAGGGGAGTCATGAGGAGGCAAGGAGCATGATGACATTGACCCTGCCATGGGCGGAAAGCGAAATTCTGGAACATCTACCCTGGCCTGTGCTGGCGGTCGGGCCGGATGGGACCATCTTGCGGGTCAACAGCACGTTCCTGCGCTGGAGCGGCTATGACCGCGCGATGATCGAACGCCGTCCCCTGCAAGATATTTTCCCCGACTTGGGGCCCGAAGCTTGGGATACGCCCCTCCCCTGGAGCCAGCCCCTTTCCTGGGCCGAAGACCTCACCCATCGCCGGGCGGTCCAGGGTTTATGGGTACCCTGGCCCGAGGGCGGAGGCTGGCTGGTGCTCCCACCTTTAGGGGGGAAGGCCGCGCACCCGCCTGAGACCTCCGCGGTTGAGGCAAATTTGAGCCCCACGGTCGAAGCCCTGCGCACGCTGCGGGCTGCGCTCTGGGACGACGTCGACAGCCAACGCTGGCTGCGCGCGCTCAACGCGACCACCGAGCTGGTCCGTGGGGAATGGGCCGCGCTGTACCTGCGTCAGGGCGACACGCTTCACCTTACTGAGCACACGCGCGAAGCGCCCGCGCTCCCCAGCCGATTGCCTTGGGATAGCCTCACACCCCTCGACGAGCGCGGGCTGTGGGACGTGCAAAAACCCGCGCCCACGCCGATCCACCGCCGGGCGCGGCTGACCGCGACCACGCACGTGTGGCATACCTGGCTCCGGCAGCATCCTCTGGCGAATGAGGGCATTTTGTGGGTGGGTTTTCGAGGATGGCCCGATGCGGAACAGCGCGTGCTCCTCGACTTGGTCGCCGAACTTTGGCTGTGGCGTTTTCGCCCCCCGCGAGCCGACTCCCTGCGTTCGGAGCTCCTGGACTATGCCCTCGAAGCCGTGGTTGTGCTCGACGAGCACGCGCGCATCCGGGGCTGGAACCGCACGGCCGAAAACTTGTTCCAATACCAAGCCACCGAAGTCCAGGGTCGGCAAGTCGCGGATATTCTGGTTGGGCCCAAGGCGCTGGATGAAAGTCTCAAGCGCGCGCAGCAAGAGGGGCAACCGGTCACCCTGGATGGCTGGCTCTTCGTGCGTCGCGACGGCGAACCTTTACCCTGCCGCGTGCGCATTGTGCCCATGAGCGTGCTCGATCAGACCGTGGACGGGTGGGTGGTTTTCATCCACGACCTCAGCGAACAGGAGCACTACCGGCTCCATAGCAAGCGCCTGGAGCAACGCGCGTTGATCGGCGATCTGCTGCTCACCTTCGCCCACGAAGTCCGCAATCCGCTGAACAACCTGTACGTGGGCATCCAGATGCTGCAACAACGCGGGGCGCAACTGGACGAAGCCGCCTGGCAAGAAAGCCTGCAGCGCCTGCTCGAAGACACACAGCGCCTTTCCCGCCTGATGAACGACTTGCTCGCGTTCGCGCGGCCCAAACAAGGAGAAAAGCGCGCGCTCGCGCTGGACGAGCTCCTGCGCCAGGTGGTCCGGCGGATGGAGCCCCGCCTGGACAAACGCCGGATCCGCCTGGAATGGTATTGCCAAGGCGATCTGCCCCTTGTGCTGGGCGATCGGTACGCGCTGGAGCAAGTGTTCGTCAACTTACTGACCAATGCCATGCAAGCGCTTGAAAATCAGCCTGGCGAACGGTTTATTGGCTTACGATGTCGCGCCACTGAGCAAGACGGTCAGCTCTACGTGGAAATTGCGATCAGCGACAACGGCCCGGGGATTCCGCCAGAGATTCGTGATAAGATCTTCAAGCCGTTCTTCAGCACCCGGCCCGATGGAACCGGGCTGGGTTTGGCCATTGCGCACAATATTGTGACCGACCATCGCGGCCACATGCCCCTGCCCGAAACCTTCCCCGGCGGGACCATCTTTCGGGTGCGTTTGCCCGCGATGGCGTCCAAGACGGCTGAAGAACGGTCGTTCCTTCCTGCCCTTTGGCAGGAACCTTCCCCATCGCCCTCGGAGGAGGCCACAGCATGAGCATAACCGTGCTCTTGGTGGATGATGAAGAAAACGTCCGCGTGTTTCTAAGTGAGTTTTTGCGCTCGCAAGGGTACAGCGTGCTCGCGGTAGAGACCCTGGCCGATGCTCGCCGCGCGCTCGCGCAAGGCGAAGGCGACGTCGTGCTGCTCGACATCCAACTGCCCGACGGCTATGGCCTGCGCCTTTTGGACGAGCTCGCGGAACAGCCGCAACGCCCACCGGTTATCGTGATCACAGGCTACTACGACAATGTCGAGACCGCGGTCGAGGCCATGCAGCGCGGCGCGCAAGACTTTCTGACCAAACCCATATCCCTCGAACGGCTGATGAGCGCGCTGCGCCGAGCAGAAGAAATGGTGCGCATGCGCCGCGAGCTGCGCCTATTGCGCCAAGCCCAGCAGGCCCAAGATATGAACTTCGTCTTGGGGCGCTCGCCCGCGATGCAGCAGGTTCTGGAACAGGCTCGCCGGGCCGCGGAGGCGTCGGTGTCGGTCTTGATAACCGGCGAAACCGGCACAGGCAAAGAAGTGCTCGCGCGTTACATCCACCGGGTCGGGCCTCGGGCCGATAAGCCTTTCATCCCGATCAATTGCGCAGCCATTCCGGAAACTATGCTCGAGGCCGAACTGTTCGGTTATGAAGCTGGGGCCTTCACCGGCGCGACCAAACGCAAACCCGGCTTGTTTGAGATGGCCGACCGCGGGGTTCTGTTCTTAGACGAAATTGCGTCCATGCCGATGAGCCTGCAAGCCAAGCTTTTGCGGCTCTTAGAAGAGCGCAAAGTCCGCCGCATCGGCGGGACGCGATGGATTCCGGTGGACGTACAAATCATTGCCGCGTCGAACCGCGACCTGCCCACATTAATCCGAGAGGGCCAATTTCGCGACGACCTCTATTACCGGCTCAAAGTCGTCGACCTTCACCTTCCCCCTCTGCGGGAACGCCGCGAAGACATCCCCGAGCTGGTGGGCTTCTTCATTGCCCAGCTGGCCCCGCGCATGGGGCGCCCGGTGCACGACATCACCCCTCGAGCCCTCGAAGCCCTGATGCAATACGACTGGCCGGGCAACGTGCGTGAACTACGCAACGTCATCGAACGCGCCCTGCTCTTCAGCGACGGCACCCAAATCGACCTCGAACACCTCCCCGCGGACCTGGTGCGCGCGTATCATGCCGAAGGGCAGGGGGAACGGGTGTAGCCCGACGCTATAAGCCACGCCGCTGAGGCCCAAGAACACACGAACGGAGGCGCCCGAGAACGCGCGTCAAATACGCGCGTTTTTTGTCTCCATTCGGCCAAGCCCTGGTATGATCGTAGGTTGCGCGGCATGGGCCGCCCATACGCAAAACTGTTGCGAGGAGGACCGCATCGATGGGTCCGCAGGCGATTCGGGTGATCGGCGCCCGAATGCACAATCTC
>JAADEP010000122.1 GCA_013153335.1 Chloroflexota bacterium | reverse complement strand
CCCGCACGTTGGGCCGAATGGTGCGCGTGCAATTTTATCCTAGCCGTGGGCTTCCAGCCCGCGGCGGCCCGCGCGGCGTAGCGGCCCATACCCCATGCCGCGAGTGTGGCTAAACCCGCCCGCTAAAAATTCACCGCCGCACACCCCGCGCGTTGGGTCGAACCATCCGCGCGCAATGTGATCCCAGCCGCGAGCTTCCAGCCCACGGCAGTCCTCAAAGGCGGCGGCCAAAGTCGGCCTTTGGACGGTTATAATACGTACCGATGACGCGGTTCCGTTGGGCGGGCCGAGCTCGGGTTGGGGAAGCGCATGAGCTTCCCGAGCCCGGTATCGCCCAGCTCGGGTATATTCCGCGCGAGTCAACCTCGCGCGGCGGAGGGCGTATCATGCGTAGCAGCAGAGATTGGCTCTGGCTTTTAGGCCTCGGCGCGCTGGCGCTGAGCGGGTTGGTGCGCGGGTTGGTCTTCACCAGCAAAGCCTACGCGGCTCCCCCAACGCCGTTCCCCACCCCAACCCCGCGAGAAGACGGTGCCATTATCTATCGCGTACAACCCGGCGATACGTTGTGGCGCATCGCGGCCATCGCCAACGTGCCCATTGAACAGCTGCGCGCGCTCAACAACCTGACTTCCGACGTAGTGACCCCAGGCCAAGTGCTTATCTTAGGCTACGCGGTGCCTGAGGCCACCCCTACGCCCGCGGCCACCCCCACGCCCACGCCGCTTTTGCCTACCCCCACGCCTGAGCCGCGCAAGGGCACCATTTGTGTCTTTCTGTATGAGGACGACAACGGCAACGCGCGTTTCGACGAAGACACCGAAGTATACCTCGCGGGCGGCCAAGTGAGCCTGCGCAACCGCGACAACACCGTGGACCTCACCGGCACGACCTCGGCCGACGAGCCGTTGTGCTTTGAGAACCTGCCCGAAGGCGAATACAACATCGCCATGGGCATCCCCGAAGGGCTGAACCCGACCACCGCGACCAACTGGCCCGTCCGGCTGGAGGGCGGCGACGTGCTCTACGTCACCTTCGGCGCGCAACCGCAAGATGAGCAGCCTTGGTACGCCCCGCAGGGCGGGATCGGCGTGCCGGTCTTCGCGCTGGTCGGCGTAGGACTCATCTTGCTAGGCTTGGGCTTGGCCTGGTACGCCTACCGCGCGAGTCGACCGCCCTACCTACAATCCTAAGTCCGGGCCATACCACCGGCCCGCGCAGGAGGTGGCATGAGCAAGCCCCAAACCTTGCCCGTCGCGCGCACCCGGCCCGGGGACTGGGTCCAACTCACCGAGGCCAAGAGTCATCGCTTTTTCCTCATCCAGCTGACCCCGGGCGAAACCTTGCATACGCACCACGGCGTGATCGAGCACGACCGTCTGATCGGCCTGCCCTGGGGAAGCCAGGTGACCACCCACTTGGGAACGCCCTTTTTCGTCCTGCCGCCTTCCCTATCGGATATTTTGCGAGAAACCCGGCGGCGCACGCAAATTATCTTCCCCAAGGATATCGGCTATATCTTGCTCAAGCTCAACATCGGCCCCGGCACCCACGTGATCGAAGCCGGAACCGGCTCGGGCGCGTTGACCACCGCGTTCGCGTATGCCGTGGGCGACACGGGCCGGGTCTATTCGTACGAACGCCGCGCGGACATGCAAGCCCTCGCCCGGCAGAACCTGGCGCAGTGGGGCCTGGACGCGCGCGTGATCTTCCACCTGCGGGACATCAAAGACGGCTTCTTAGAGCACGACGTGCCCGCGCTGTTCTTGGACGTGCCCACGCCCGAAGCGTACATCCCGCAAGTGCGGGACGCGCTGCGGCCCGGCGGCTTTTTCGGCGCGCTGGTGCCCACCACCAACCAGGTGAGCCGGCTTTTGCAAGCCCTGGAAGAACACGGATTCGGGTTTGTCGAGGTCGCGGAGATTTTGCTGCGCTACTACAAGCCCGTGGCCGAGCGGCTTCGGCCCACCGATCGCATGGTAGCCCACACGGGCTACCTCATCTTCGCCCGGCCCTTGTACCGCGAGGACGAGCCGGCCGCGCAGCCCGACGCGTCGCAAACCCAATCCCCATCGGAAGGAGCGCCAACGGCATGAACCCCGCGCGCTTCCGTACCCCGCCCGAGGCCTTCTTGCCCTGGCTGCGCGACCAAATTCGCAAGCTGGACCCCGCGCCCCGGGATCCCTTTGGCCCGGCTCTGCCCGCGGAGCCGCGCCCGGCAGCCGTGCTGATGCCCTTGATTTACACCCAAGGCCAGTGGCACCTGCTCTTTTTGCGCCGCACCGAACAGCCCCACGACCCTCATAGCGGTCAAGTCGCGTTCCCGGGCGGTCGCATGGAGTTCACCGAGACCACGACGGACCAAACCGCGCTGCGCGAGGCCGAAGAAGAGCTCGGCCTGGCCCGCATCCACGTTGAGCTCGTAGGCATGCTGCCGCGGCACCGGACAGCCAGCAACTATTGGGTTACGCCTTGGGTGGGCTATGTGCCATATTGGCCCTATCCGATGCGCTTACAACCCGAGGAAGTGGCCGAAACCTTCCTGGTCCCCCTGGCGTGGCTGGCCGACACCCGCCATTTGGAACGTCGATGGCGGCCCTTAGGCCCGAGGCTGGTGCCGACCTACTACTACCACCACCCGCACGCGTTGATTTGGGGCGCGACCGCGCGCATCGTAGTCACCTTCTTGCACGCGCTAGGCGCCATGCCCGAGTTCTCCGAAGAAGGCCTGCCCCGGCTTGGTCCTACCGCGTAGCGGGCCGCGGCGTGGGCGTCGGGGTCGCGGTCGCTACATATAGCAGCGGCACCCAGCCGACTCGCCCTTCCTCATCCTGCACCATGACCCAAACATAAGGCCCCGCGACCTGGGTCACGTGGGCATAGACCTTCAACCGCGCGCCAGGATTCAGCCGTGCGATGATAGGGCCCTGCGGCCACTGCCGCACGCGCACGCCCAAACCTCCCGTGCCGTAGACCACGCCGAACAAGGGGGTAGGGGTCGGTGTAGGCGTGGGCGTGTTGGTCGGCGTTGCGGTGGGCGTGGGCGTGGCCGTTGGGGTCGCGGTGGGCGTCGGGGTGGGCGTGGGCGTGTTGGTCGGCGTGGGGGAAGGCCCTGGCGTGGGCGTGGGTGTCGGCGTGGGCGGCACCAGGGGATCCAGACGCGCGGTCAGCACTTGGTTCACCACAATAGCTACCGGACGGCCCAAGCGCGTGGCAATAGCCTTTTGCAACGCGAGGACCTCGTGATACCGCAGCGAACGGGTCGTACGCACGGTCAGCGTGATGTGCAACGTGCCGTCTTCAGTGTACGACGGAAGCATCTCCACCAGCTCGAGGTTCGCCCGCTCGATCTCTTCGCGCACAACCTCATTGATGCGCCGCTCCTCGCGAGCGCGGTAAACGTATTGCGCGCTCATATAGGCCAAAGGCACGGCCAAGAGCACCGTGAGGAAGGCTGAGATACGCAGCGAGCGCGGCACGTTCGACCAATTGGGCAGGTGAAAAGGCGCGGGCGTACCCATCCCCAACAAGAAAAACACCGACATCGACGCAAAGCTGATGGCGATCACGTTGGTGATGAAGAGCAGCGTCGCGCCCCCGGCCACATCCCACCGGCTCAGGGAAAGCCCAATGCCCACCGTGCACAGCGGCGGCATGAGCGCGGTCGCAATGGCCACCCCGGGCAGCGTAGGGGAAAGGTTCGGCCACGCGAGCGCGAACGCGGCGGCCGCGCCGCCGGCCAGGGCAATGGCCAAATCAATGGGCCCGGGTCGGGTGCGAGCCAAGACCTCGCCGGGCAAGTCGTTCAGCAGGATGAAGGGCAAGCGCAAATTGATCGCGCTCAAAACCCACGCGGTGAACACGGCCATGAGCGCGCCCTGCAGCAACGTCACGGTCGACGCGCGTAACAAGTGCTGATCCGCAGTCAACGTCGCGAAGCCCAAGGCCAGCACCGACGACATCAACGGCGCGACCAACATCGCGCCAATAACCGTCGCGGGGGAATCGATCAACAAGCCCAAAGTCGCGATCACCGCGGCCAAGAAGACCATGACGTAATACGCGGGGCCTGGCCGCGCGGTCTCGTGAAAGTACGTCCGTACCTTGTCTTGTTGCTGCCGGGTAATCGCGATCCATCCCCGCACCCGGCGGACCCATTCGTCTTTCCATTGTCGAAACCATTCGCGCATCCTACACCTCGCCAGACAGGGAGCGGTCAGCCCTCAACGCCCAAAAACTCCCAATGCACGCGCAGGTCGGGCAGCGAGACACTTCGCACCCGCAGCGCGACCGTGCTGTTGAGCGCGACCTCGCCCCGAGCGTGTACCCGTTCGATCAGGCCAAGGGAGGGGATCACCACTGTGATCCAAGGGGGCTGTTGCTCGACCACGATGCCTTCCCCTTGCCAATCGGGATGCTCGAGCAAATAGACCAGCGTCCAATGCCGCCGCGAGCGCCGCTCGGCCAGGCGCACGTGCTCACGCGCGGCCTCGGCCATCCCCACCCGCTCGAGCACCGCGGCCGGGTCGAGGGTCGGGCGCCCGGCCAAGTGGGCCCGCAATTGCTGGTGCACCACCAGGTCCAGATAACGCCGCAAGGGGCTGGTGGCCTGCACATAGGCATCCAGGCCCAGGCCGCCATGGGGTGCGGGGACGCTTTTGTATTCACTTCGGTGGAAAGTACGGCGCAGCGCGTACATGCCTGCGAGCCCCGAAGGCACGTCTTCGATTTCCCGCGGGGGCAGCTGGGTCGTGTAAGGGAGGGCTAAGTCGTGCTCGCGCGCGTAACGCCCGACGGCCTCGCCGACCATGAGCATGGCCTCGCGCACCAAATCCCGGCTGCGCAAGGGGGGCAAAGGCCGGATCTCAATCGGACCGTCGGGCAGCTGCACCCGCACCTTGACCTCGGGCAGGCTCACCAAGCGCGCGCCGTGACGCAAGCGTCGCGCGGCATAGCGCCGCGCCCATTCCCACAGCCGCGCCAAATTCGGGTCTTGGTCCAGCAGAGCCTCGGCCTCTTCATACGTGAGC
>JAADEP010000097.1 GCA_013153335.1 Chloroflexota bacterium | reverse complement strand
GGCGTAGAGGTTATAAACCCCGCGCGCGGGGTCGACAGGCTGCCAGGTCCATGGCAGAAACGGCAGCCGTTGTACGAGATAATCCAAGAAGGGCTTCGGGTTACGGTAGGTAGGGAACGCGACCAAGCGCGCGAGCTCCGCGAGCAAGGCCTCGGAGGTTATCGTGGGGTCCATACGGCCTATCTCCCGCGCCTTTGGGGAGGCTGGATCTGCGCCAGGACGAGGGTCAGGCCTCGCGCAGGCGGCGACCCAATTTGGGCGGCACCAATTCGGACGTGATGCCCGCGTAGCCCCCGCGCAGCACCCGCACGTTGGTATAGCCTTTCATCTCGAGGTAAGCCTGGGCCAGGATAGAACGGCTGCCGCCGGGGCAGAAGGCCGCGACCAGTTTGTCCCGGGGCACCTCCTGCCAGCGGTCAGGCAGCTGCTCCAAGGGGATGTGCAAAGCGCCGGGGAAGGCCAAATGGGCGACCTCTTCTTCCGAACGCAAGTCCAGGAGCACGGCCTCGCCCCGCACGAGCCGATCCACGAACGCGTCGGGCATAATGGCATGGGCGCCTCGAGCCCAGAACGCGAAAGAGCGCTCCCGCAAGACATCCTCGAACGACTTCATGGCCAACCTCCTGGCTTAAGGATCGGGCGTGGTCAGGGGTCGACGCGCGAGCGGCCTGGCGCCTGGGCCTGGCGTTTGCGTTTGAGGTACCACGCGCGCAGGCCCACGACCCGCTCTGTACCGTTGCGCAGTCGCTGAATATTGGGTCGCAGAGCCCACAAGATCAAACCCTCGGCCAGGGCCGGATACATCAAATAGACCCAGGGCAACTTTCCCTGGGCCGCCTGCCACGCCAACACGCCCGCGGTGATCAACGGCACGCTCATGGTCGTGACCGACGCGTATCCGATAAAGAAAAAGATCACCGCGCCGATGGGCAGAATATAGAGGAACGTCGCGGGCCACAGCCCCAGCGCTCCCCCGGCCGCGGGCGCGCCGCCCGCGCCCCCATGCAAGCGAATGCGGCCATTCGGCTCCCGTTCCAATAGCACAATAGAATAATTATGCCCAAGGATGGCGAAGATGGGAGCCAGGGCGTGAACCCAGGCCCAATTGGGGAAAAACGCGCGCGCGATCCACACCGTGGACGCGCCCTTCAGAATGTCCAGGGTCGCGGTCGCCAGACCGGCCCAAAACCCTGCCGCGCGCAGCGTGTTGGTGCCCCCGGTACGGCCGCTTTCCACCTGACGAACATCGATCCCCTTCGTGGCCTTCGTAATAATGTACCCGAAGGGGACCGAGCCCAAAACGTACGAAAGTCCGAAAAGCCAAAGTAGACGCAATGCCTCCACGGCGCCTGCCTCCCGTAAGAAATTCCCCGTCCGTGGGTGATAACACGCACCCCGGGAGGAAGTTATGCCTTTTCCCAGCCCAAATCACACAATATCCAGACGCCGCAGCGTCTCGGCATCGTCCGGGGGCAACGTGGGCGGATCGGTACAACCCCAAATTCGGCACAGGGTGAGGATATGCAGCACTTCTTCCAGCGCGAAGGTCACGTTGACCGCACGGCGCAAGTCTGAGCCCACGGTGAGCAACCCGTGATGCTTGAGCAGCACCGCCGCGCCCCGGTCAAGCGCGCGCACGATCCGCGCAATGCCCGCCTGGTCGCCGGGTAGCACATAATATACCACCGGCAGGTGCTCGAAGGGCAGCGCGTCCGCGATAATAGGCGGTACCCGACCTTCCAACAAACCGAGCATAATCGCGTGGGGGGCGTGGGTGTGCACCACCGCGTGCACATCAGGCCGCGCGCGATACACGGCCAAATGCAAAGGCGTCTCCGAGGAAGGCCGGCCTTGCCCCGGTCGTGGTTCCCCCGAGGGCGCGACCCGCACCAGGACCTCGGGCGTTAGCCCGCCTTTGTGCATACGCGTCGGCGTAATAAGGATATCGCCATCGGCCAAACGCACCGAGACATTGCCGCCGGTCGAAGTAATCAGCCGCGCGTCGTAGAGCTCCAGCACCACGTCCACCACCGCCTGGCGGGCGCGCGCCTCGTCGGTATAGGGCGAATCCGAAAGGGTCATGGCATCCTCCACGTCGGGGTTTCGGGTTGGGGGACGGCTCGCGGGCAGAGGCCGAGGTCCGAGCCTGGCTGGCTAGCGGCTCAAGAGCCACAGCGCCACCCGGGGCGTGATCCAGGCCTCGACCACCGAAGCCAGCAAGAACAAAGGCAGCACCACGCCAACCACGATCTGCGCCCAGCGGGCCAGCGCGCGCAGCCAAAACGCGCCCAAACTCTGCCCCTGGGCTGGCGAGGCCCAGGCCGCGCCCAAGCGCAGCAAAGACGCGCCGAACAGGATAACTCCTGGGATCTCGAGGATTCCGTGGGGCAGCACCAACGCCAGCCAATACTCGGCCGCGCTCATCCAGCCCGCGCGCAGCAGCAGCGCCTGCCCCGCGCCCAAGAGGGAGAACGGGACCATCAGCAGCAACACGCCCGCGACGCCGTACGACAACATCCCGGCCAAAGCGATAAGGGAAAGGGCCCGCACATTATGGAGAAAGATGCCGGTCATGGTGAACCGCCGGCCCCCGAGCAACGAAAACGTACTGGTGTAACGCTGCAAATTGGCCAGCATCTCCTCACGGTCGGGCAGGTTCGCGCGCAACACATCTTCGGGCACGGCTTGCAAAAAATCTTCCGCGATGCGCGCCCCCAGCAACACGGCCACGATGAGCAGCCCGAACATCAAGAGCATGGGTAACCGAAGCTCGCGCAGATTCGGCCCGATCTGCTCCCGATACCACGCGCGTAACGAAGGCGCGTGCCCCCAAAACGCGTCCTTGAACGTGCGCCAGGCCCAAGCCAAATTAAGCGCGTCCAAATCTCGACCCAGCAGGCCTTCGCGGTTGAAGTGCGCCAGGCCCGTGCGGGTGAGCAACACGGCCACGACCAACAGGCCGAATACGTAATACCACAGCACATCCATACGCCGCCAAAGCAGCAACGTGGCCTCGTTCTGCAGCAGCAGGGCGATGGGAATGATGATCAGCGAGGCCAACAGGTTCGCGGAACGCACCGACGTCGCTTGGGTCGAAACCACCATCGCGCCGCTGATCATGACCACCGCCTTGGCCGTCACCAGGGCCAAAACGACCATGAGCAAGGCGAGGTCAGGCCGCCAGCCCGTACGCAAGTAAAGGCTCAGCAAGAGCGCGGCAATCCCCACATAACTGGCGACCAGGGGCAGCAACAACACCGAGAGCAGCTTGCCCAGATAGAACTGGCCGTCCGTGATCGGCGCGACCAAAAGCGGCTCGATGGTCCCGCGCTCCCGTTCGCCCGCGAAGCTCTCGAGCGCGATAACCAGCGAGATCGAGAGGGGGAAGAACCCCACGATCAGCAGCAGGAAAGGAAAGAGGCGCTCTGCGATGAGGTCCGCGCCGAAACGCTGCACGAACGCGAGCATTCGATTGGCCGTAAAGAGCATGAGCATCGGGAAGAACAGCGTCAGGCCGATCAAGGGCGTGAGGATGCGCCAATCGCGGCTTTGATCCCGCAGTTCCCGGCGCACGATGACCGCGACCGGCTTCCACCAGTCGAGCCCGCGGGCATAGCCCTTGGCCGACGTCGGAGCCTCGGTTTGGGCGCGCTCTTGGGGCAACGCATCACCGTAAGACATCACGCCACCTCCGGGGCCGGCGTGGCCGCGGTCGCCGCGTCGTGCTCCTCGGCCGCGGCCTGCGCCATCACCTTGAGATACACGTCCTCCAACGCACGCGGCACTTCCTCCAGACGCACCACGTCAAACCCGCGTTGGACCAACGCGCGCACAATGGCCGGGTTCTCAACCCTGGGCTGCGAAGTCCGGTACCACAGACTTTGCCCGTCCCAGCGGGTGACGCGCACACCCGGCAGTGCGGGGGGCCGTCCATCCCAAGGTCGAGCAAACGTGATGCGAAACTCGGGCGGGCCCAAATAGCGGGTCTTGAGCTCCGCGGGCGTGCCCTGGGCCACAATGCGGCCCCGGCGAATGATCGCGACCTGGTCGGCCAGAGCTTCGGCCTCGGTGAGGTTGTGGGTGCAAATCAGGATGGCGCGCTCGTCCGAGCGCAAGCTCGCGATGGCCTGGCGCACCCGTCGCGCGCTTTCGGGGTCCATGGCCGAAGTGGGTTCGTCCAGCAACAGGACGGGCGGCTCATGGAGCAACGCGCGGCTCAAGGCCAGTTTTTGCCGCATCCCCTTCGAAAGCCCGCCGACGCGGTGGTTGCGAAAATCCCACAGCCCGAAGAAGGTGAGCCAACGCTCAATGCGCGTGCGTTTTTGAGCGCCGGATAGGCGGTAAAGGTCCGCGAAAAAGTCCAGGTACTCGTACACCGTCATCCGGCGATACAGCGAATGATGTTCGGTCAACACGCCCACGTGGGCGCGCACAGCCAGGGGCTCGGTGGACACGTCGTAACCGGCCACCCACGCGCGGCCCCGAGTGGGGCGCAGCACCGACGCGAGCATACGCACGGTCGTGGTCTTGCCCGCGCCGTTGGGGCCGAGCAACGCGAGCACCGTCCCGGCCGGAATCTCCAACGTCACATCGCGCACAGCCCAAAAATCGTCAAACGCCTTGGCCAAATGCTCGGCTTTGAGCATGCTGCCTCCTTCGGGCAATTGTACCAATCCCTTCTGCCCAAGATACGTCGCGCGTCCCAACACGGATGCCCTGAGGCCCCTTAGGCTGGGCGGATGTGACCGCGCGGGGTGTAAGAGTTTTGTAAGAATTCAGGCCTGGAAACCCACGCGAGGATTGACGCGGGGGCCTGACGGCGAGTAAGATTGAGGACGGCAGTTAGCACCCGAAGGGTGAGAGTGCTAAAATCCCAGCAAGGAGGGCTCGCGATGGCGATCAAACTGCAACCGCTGGCCAACCGTGTCGTGATCAAACCGATTGAGGAAGAAGAGCGCACGCCGTCGGGCTTGGTCCTGCCCGAAACCGCGAAGGAAAAGCCCCAAAAGGGCGAAGTGCTCGCGGTCGGTCCGGGCGAATGGAATGAGGACGGCGACGCGCGCATCC
>JAADEP010000060.1 GCA_013153335.1 Chloroflexota bacterium | reverse complement strand
CCCCGCTTCGCGCGCCTCTTGCGTTTCCGCGGGGCTGTGGGTACAATAGAGGGCGCTGGATGGCGTTGCGATGTTGGCACGCGAGGCAATGGTGTAGGCCCTTCCGTCCCCCGGGCGGGGACGGAGATTTGGGGCGTTTAAGGCCGTTTTTCACCCTTGCCGAATCCCCCTTTTGTGCGTATAATAAGGTGTTGCGCTTGTCTTGCCCGCCGGTCTGATTTCCCTCGGGAGGGTCATGTATGACGTCTCGCGTCAAGAACTACGGTCATATTGAAGTGATTATGGATTTGCCCCCTCTGATCGAGGTGCAACTGAATTCGTATCGCTGGCTCAAGGAAGAAGGCCTCGCAGAGGTGTTCGACGAGATTTCCCCGATTGTGGCCTATAACGAAGGCATGCGCTTATACTTCCCGGGCAATTCGCCCGAGGCCCAGGAGTGGGGGCTCAAGTTCTGGTTTAAAGAGCCCAAGCACAGCGTGGAAGAGTGCCTCGAACGAGGGCTTACGTACGCGCGCCCTCTGTGGGCCTCGGTGTTGCTCACGGGCCCCGAGGTGCCCGAGCCCATCAAGCAGGATGTGTTCTTGGGCGATTTCCCCGAGATGACCGAGCGGGGTACCTTCATTATCAACGGCACGCAGCGGGTGGTGGTCTCGCAGCTCATCCGGTCGCCGGGCGCGTATTTCGAGGCCCCCCTCGACCGGATCTCGGGCCGCCGCATGGCAACGGCCAAGCTCATCCCCGACCGGGGCGCGTGGCTCGAGCTGGAGACCCGCCGCAGTGACTACATCATCCTCAAGTTCAACCGCCGCCGCATGGTGCCGGTCACGCTGTTCTTGCGCGCGCTCGCGGCCGTCGACGACGGCCTGCCCGACTCGCCCATCAAGACCGGCACCGACGCGGAGCTCATCTCGCTCTTCGAGGATGTGGACCGCGACCCCGACCGACCCTTCATCGCGACCACGATTCAGCAAGAGCCCGATCTCAACGTGGACGGCCTGAGCATCGCCGAGGCCGCGTTGATCGAGCTCTATAAGCGCCTGCGCCCCGGCGAGCCGCCCACGTTGGATAACGCGCGGGACTTCCTGCAAACCCAGCTCTTCGACAACCGGTATTACGACCTCGCGCGCGTGGGCCGCTATAAGATGAACCAGAAATTCGACCTCCATGGCATCGTGCCCATGGAGCATCGCGCGCTCACCAAATGGGACATCGTGCACATGGTGCGGCGGCTCATCGCGATCAACAACAACATCGAGGAACCCGACGACATCGACCACCTGGCCAACCGCCGGGTGCGCACCGTGGGCGAATTGGTGCAAACCCGTTTGCGCGTCGGTTTCCGCCGTATGGAGCGGGTGATCAAAGAGCGCATGTCGCTGCGCGGGGAACGAGAACGCGTGACCCCCGCGTCGCTGATCAACATCCGCCCGATTAGCGCGGTGCTGCGGGAGTTCTTCGGCTCGAGCCAGCTCTCGCAGTTCATGGACCAGACCAATCCCTTGTCGGAGCTGCGCCACAAGCGCACCCTCTCGGCCTTGGGCCCGGGCGGGTTGCGCCGCGAGCGCGCGGGATTCGACGTCCGGGACGTGCACCATTCGCACTACGGTCGTATCTGCCCCATTGAGACGCCCGAAGGTCCCAACATCGGCCTGATCGGTCGCCTGGCCACGTACGCGCGCGTGAACCCGTACGGCTTCATTGAGACGCCGTACCGCAAGGTGTACCACGAGTTGCCTGCGAACGACCCGCGGCTCATCAACCGGCGCCTTAAGCAAGACGCGGTCGACGAGCAGGGCAACGTCTTGGCGCGCGCGGGCGAACGCGTCTCGCCCGATACCGCGCGGCTGTTGGCCGAGGCATTGGGCGAGAAGCCCTTGGCCATCGTGCCTTGGGTCTCGCGCGATGTGGAGTACCTGACCGCGGACCAAGACGACCGCTACTACATCGCCCAGGCGAACGCGCCGCTGAACGAATACGACGAGTTCACCAGCGACGACATCGTGAGCCGCTATCGGGGGAAGTTCCACTTCACCCATCCGGACAACATCGCGTACATGGACGTCGCGCCCAACCAGGTCGTGGGCGTGAGCGCGGCCCTCATCCCCTTCTTGGAGCACGACGACCCGACCCGCGCGCTGATGGGGTCCAACATGCAGAACCAGGCCGTGCCCCTGGTGCGCCCCGAGGCGCCCATGGTGAGCACGGGCATCGAGCGCAAGGCCGCGCAAGACTCGGGCCAGGTGGTTCTGGCCCAGGCGGATGGGGAAGTGATCTCCGTGACCGGCGATCAGATCGTGGTGCGCGAGGACGACGGCGCGGAGCGCACGTACCCCTTGCAGCGTTTCCGCCGGTCCAACCAGAGCACGTGCATTGACCAACGGCCCGTGGTCGTCAAAGGCCAGCGGGTCAAGCAAGGCGACGTGCTCGCGGACAGCTCGTCGACCGAGGACGGCGACCTGGCCTTGGGCCAAAACGTGGTCATCGCGTTCGTCTCGTGGGAAGGCGGGAACTTCGAGGACGCGATCCTCATTTCCGAGCGCTTGCTCCAAGAGGATAAGTACACGTCCATCCACATCGAAAAGTACGAAGTCGAAGCCCGCGACACCCGCTTGGGGCCTGAGGAGATCACCCGGGACATCCCGAACGTGAGCGAGGACCAACTGCGCAACCTGGACGAGAACGGCATCATCCGCATCGGCGCGCAGGTCGAGCCGGGCGACATTCTGGTGGGCAAAGTCTCGCCCAAGGGCGAGAAAGAGCTCACGCCCGAAGAGCGCTTGTTGCGCGCCATCTTCGGCGAAAAGTCCCGGGATGTGCGCGATACGTCCCTGCGCATGCCCCACGGCGAGCGCGGCACCGTGGTGGACGTCAAGGTGTTCAGCCGTGAGGACACGCGCGAACTGCCCGCGGGGGTCGAGAAGATGGTGCGGGTGATGGTCGCGCAGCGCCGCAAGATCACCGCGGGCGACAAGATGGCCGGTCGGCACGGGAACAAAGGCGTGGTCTCCAAGGTCGTGCCGGTCGAAGATATGCCCTTCCTCGAAGACGGCACGCCCGTGGACATCATCCTCAACCCCCTGGGCGTGCCGGGCCGGATGAACATCGGCCAGGTGCTGGAGACCCACCTGGGTTGGGCGGCTTCGCGGCTCGGTTTCCGGGCCATCGTGCCCGTGTTCGACAGCCCGGACGAGGCCGAAGTCGAGGCCGAACTGGCCCGCGCGTGGATGATCGACGAAGCCTGGAAGGACATCACCGACCGGGCTTGGGAGTGGGTCAAAGAGCAAGGCTATGAGGCCGAGGAGCTTCGCGACGACAGCGAAGTGCGGCATCTCTACCTGGAGCACTACCTGGGCGAGCGCGGGTACGACCTGTACGAGATCGGCTCCGACGAGGTGCAGCTGCGCCGCGCGGTGCTGCGCGAGTGGCTGCGGGAGTACGGGTATGACCCGGACCTCATCCTCGCGTTCGAAGACATGAAGCTCTCGCTGCAAGAGCGGGAGGAGAACAACCGCCGGGCCATTGACGCGGCGCTCCGTTTGTGGCTCAAACGCCTGGGCTACGAAGACGCGGATCAAATTCCGGCGGAGGAACTGCGCCAGCGCGCGAGCCAGGCCATGCTCGAGACCGGTCGCCCGATGCCCATCCTGGGTAAGCAGATCTTGCGCGACGGCTTTACGGGCGAGCCTTACGAGCGGCCTGTGACCGTGGGCGTGATGATGGTCATGAAGCTGCACCACCTGGTCGAGGACAAGGTGCACGCGCGCTCGACCGGTCCTTACAGCCTCATCACCCAACAGCCCCTGGGCGGCAAAGCCCAGTTCGGTGGTCAGCGCTTCGGCGAGATGGAAGTGTGGGCGTTGGAGGCCTATGGCGCGGCCTACGCGCTGCAAGAGATGCTGACCATCAAGTCCGACGATGTCCAGGGTCGGCTCAAGGCGTACGAAGCCATTGTCAACGGCAAGCCCATCGAAGCCCCGCGGCTGCCGGCCTCGTTCAAGGTGCTGGTGAAGGAACTGCAGAGCTTGGGCATCGCGGTCGAAGCCGAGACGCCCGAGGGCATCGTCACCTTTGGCAAAGAGGACCGCACGCGGCACATCCCCATCGTGCCTGGCGGCTTTTTGACCGAGGACCTGTTGAGCAAGCTCAAGAAACCGGGCAAGAAATAAACCCCGGTCCTGCGAAGCTGCCCTCCTCCGTTGGGTACACGCCCCCGGTCGAACCGGGGGCGTGGTTTTTTATGCCCGGCGTTCGCTTGGCTTGTTTCGTGCTCCGAGCCCCACGAGGCCGGCCGCCAGCCAGATGCCCGCGAGACCCGCGGCCAGGTCGGCCCACGAAGACGCGCGGCGCGGCAAGAACGCCTGGATGCCCTCATCCACGAGCGCGAACGCGCTGAGCACCAGGGCCCAGGCGCGCCAACGCGAGGGGCCCAGGGCCCACGTCACGGCCGCGCTCATCGCCGCGAACAGGCCGAAGTGCCCGACCTTATCCCCGCCGACCGCGTGCAGCCAGTGGAGGAACGGCTGCAGCACGCCCGCGCTCGCGGCCACCGAGATGCCCACGACCCCGCCGACCGCGAGCAGCGCGAGGACCGGATTGCGCTGACCGCCCGCACGACGCCCGCCGTGCGAACGCGAGCCCACCTTCGGCTTCATCGCGCCCGCCGGATGGCCTCCACGGCCTCGGGGTTGACCAGCGCGGACGTGTCGCCTGGGTCCTGACCCAGGTAAGCGGCCCGGATCATGCGGCGCATGACCTTCGCGTTGCGGGTCTTGGGCAGGTCATCCACGAAGTGCACGGCTTTGGGCGCCAGGGGCTTGCCCATGGCCCTGGCCACCATGGTTCGCAGTTCTTCCCGCAGCGCGTCGCTGGGCTCATAGCCCGGCGCGAGCACCGCGAACACCACCAGGGCCTGGCCCTTGATCTCGTCGGGCACGCCGATGGCCGCGGCCTCCACCACCGCGGGGTGCTCGACCACGATGGACTCTACCTCCGCGGGGCCTAAGCGCTTGCCCGCGACCTTGATGGTGTCGTCCGAGCGGCCCAGGATGTACCACTGGCCGTCCTTGTCAATGAACG
>JAADEP010000221.1 GCA_013153335.1 Chloroflexota bacterium | reverse complement strand
GTTCAGCCGCCCGCGCTCATGGGTGCGCTCGCGGGCCGCAGACGCTACGGGATAGAAGCCCGCGGCTGGCATAAGATTATGCGCGAATTGTCCGGCCCAACGCGCGGGAACGCACGACCGACGGCGAGGATAGCGGGCGGCTTCAGCAGCCAGGGGCGCGTTCGTGTCGCCGCTGCCGCCTGGAAGCCCGCGGCGAGGATAAAATTGCGCGCGAACCATCCGGCCCAATGCGCGGGAACGCATGGCAGACGGCGAGGATAGCGGGCGGGTTTCGCCGCCCGCCGGGCCAAGCGCGGGTTCCGCGGCCCGCGGTATGGGCCCCAAAAACCTTGGAAGCGCCCGAGATTGTGGTACAATCCGGTCTAAGCCGGCTTAGACCGCCCGCCAGCCCAGCCGGGGAGCGCCGTTGTGGATCTGAAGCTCACGCCCATTGACCGCGAGCGCGCCGAGCCCCTGTATTTGCAAATCCGTCAAGCCTTGCTGCGCGCGATTTTGAGCGGCGGCTTTCAACCCCACCAACGGGTGCCCTCGGAACGCGAGCTCAGCGAGGCCCTGGGCGTGAGCCGCATGACCGTACGCCAAGCTCTGCAAACCCTGATCAACGAAGGCTACCTGTACACCGTCCCCGGCAAGGGCACGTTCGTTGCTTCCCGGCCGCGGATTGAGCAGAACTTGCAGCGACTCTCAGGATTCACCCAGGAGGTGCGAAGCCAAGGCTTTACCCCGGGCTCGCGTGTGCTGGATCTGACGACCACTCCCGCCGACGAAACCAGCGCCCGCGCGTTGCACGTGCCGCCCGGAACCCGCCTCGTCCGCCTGACCCGGCAACGCCTGGTCGACGGCGCGCCCGTCGCGCTCGAAAGCGCGTATCTGGTGTACGCGCGCTTCCCCGAGCTGCCGCGCTTTGACTTCAGCCGGGAATCGCTCTACGCGGTGTTGCAGCGGCACTACGGCTTGCGCCTCACGCGAGCCCTGCAAATGGTCGAAGCCCGTGAAGCAGACCCCGACATCGCTCCTCTCCTCCACATTGAGCCCTATCGCCCCGTGCTCGCGATGGAACGCATCACGTTTGCCCACGACGGCACGCCCGTGGAGTATGTGCGTTCCTTCTATCGGGCCGATCGATTTCGCCTAAAGGTCGAACTGCGCATCAACGGGCCCGAAGCCCAGGGGCGCGTCGCGAACCTCTATCACCTGCACTAACCACCCACCGAGGACGACCATGGTAACCACAGGGCTTGACCAAGTTGTGCAAGAATTGCCACGAGAATGGCACTGGAAACGCCTGGGTTTGCTCACCAACATGGCCGCGGTCACCACAACCGACCTGACCGACGCTGCGCTCGCGTTGCACCGCGCAGGCGCGAACCTGGCCGTCTTGTTCGCGCCCGAACACGGTTTTTTCGCGGACGCGCCGCCGGGCGCGAACGTGCCCGACCGGCACGAGCCACGGCTCAACATCCCGGTCATCAGCTTGTACGGCGCCCAGCGCGCGCCGACACCCGAACAACTGGCGGGCTTAGACCTGCTGATCGTCGACTTGCCCGACGTGGGCGCGCGGTTCTTCACCTACGCGAGCACCATGATCGAAACCATGCGCGCGGCCGCGCAGGCCGAAGTCCCGGTGGTGATCCTCGACCGGCCCAACCCCATCACCGGTCGTTTTATGGAAGGCCCGGTTCTGGACCTGCGCTTTTCGTCCTTCGTCGGCATGCTGCCGCTCCCTGTGCGGCACGGGCGCACCATCGGCGAGCTCGCGCTGATCGCGTCCAACATGCTCGAGTTCGACGTCGACCTCGACGTAGTCCCCATCAAGGGCTGGAACCGAGGCTGGTGGTACGACGCGTGGATGCCGAGCTGGGTTCCGCCTTCGCCCAACCTGCCCTCGGGCGAAACCGCGCTGCTGTATGCCGGGATGGGCCTGATCGAGGGCACCAACCTCTCCGAAGGCCGGGGCACGCCCCTGCCCTTCCACGTGGTCGGCGCGCCATGGCTCGACCCGTTCCGTTTGGCCGACGAGCTCAATGCCGCGGGCCTGCCCGGGGTGCGCTTCCGGCCCGTGACCTTCACCCCCACCAGCCACAAATACACCGGCCAGACCTGCTACGGCGTGCAGGTCCACGTCACCGCGCGGAACGAGTTTCGGCCCGTGCGGACCGGGCTGGCCATCATCGCGCTCGCCCGGGCCCAGAACCCCGCGCGCTTTCAGTTCATCCGCACGCCCAACGGCGGCTATTGGCTCGACCTGCTCTTTGGCCGTTCCTTCCCGCGGCAACGCTTGCAAGAGGGCGTTTCGTGGCGGGAGATCGTCGATTGGATGGAGTGGCTCGATGAGTCCTGACGCGCGCGCGAGCTCACCCACGACCTTTGTCATCGGCGTGGACGGCGGCGGCACCAAAACCCACGCGGTCGTGATGGACCCCGAGGGCCGCGTTTGGGGCCAGGGCTGGGCCGGCCCCAGCAACCCGCACCAAATGGGCTGGGACGTCATGGTCCGGGAGGTCGCGCGCGCGGTGCACGCGGCCGCGCGCGAAGCAGGCGTCGCTGTCGAAGCCGCCCAGGCCCTCGCGCTGGCCCAGGGTGGCATCGACCGACCCGAGGACCGGGAGCGGGCCATGGCCCGTTTGCGCGAGCAATGGCCAGGGCTACGCCTGCGGGTCGAGAACGACGCGCTGGCCGCCCTGGTCGCGGGCGTGGGCACGCTCCACGGCATCGTGCTCATCGCGGGTACGGGTTCCATCGCGTACGGCGTGCGAGAAGGCCGGCACGCGCGCGCGGCCGGCTGGGGGCACCTGCTCGACGTCGGCAGCGGCTTTGTCTTGGGCATGGACGGCCTGCGCGCGGTCCTGGCCGCGGCCGACGGCATGGGCCTGCCCACCCTATTGCGAGCCCGGCTCCTGGCCGCGCTCGGCCTGCGCGAGCCCGGCCAGATCCTGACCTGGCTCTACGACCAGGCGAACCCGGTCACCCCCGTGGCCCAACTCGCGCCCCTGGTCCTCGACACGGCCCGCGAAGGAGACCCCGAGGCCGTGCGCCTGGCCCTCCGGGGGGCCGAAGCCCTGGCCGACGCGGTGACCGCGGTCGCGCGGCAGCTGCAGTTTGATCAAGAGCCCTTCCCCCTGGTCTTGGCAGGTGGGCTCTTGGAGCACCACGCCTTCTATCGGGAGCTCGTACAACAGGCCGTGCACGCGCGGCTGCCCCAGGTGCAATTTCGGCGCTTGCAGCGCTCGGGCGCGGAGGGCGCGGCCTGGCTCGCGTGGGACGTGGCCGGGCGCCCCCTGCCGCGCTGGCAAGCCGACACAACGACGCGGGCCGAGGCCGAAATCTGGGCCACCGAACGGCCCAATGTGCTCACCCGCCACATGGACGCCCTGGACGCGTTCGCGTTCGCGGGCTTGATGAACGCGGAGGACGAACGGGCCGTGGCCGCGGTGCGGCGCATCCTGCCCGAGCTGGCCATGGCCATCGAAGCCGTGGCCGAGCGCATGGCCCAGGGCGGTCGTCTGATCTACATCGGCGCGGGCACCTCGGGCCGTTTGGGCGTGCTCGACGCGGCCGAGGCCCCGCCAACCTTCCGCACCGAACCGGACCAGGTGCTGGGCGTGCTCGCGGGCGGTTGGCAAGCCCTGGGCCAGGCCAAAGAAGCAGCCGAAGATGACCCCGAGGCCGGCGCGCGTGCCGTGGCTGCCCTAGACGTGGGGCCCCAGGATACGGTCGTGGGCTTGAGCGCGAGCGGTCGCACGCCTTATGTCTTGGGCGCGATCCAGGAGGCCCGACGCCGAGGCGCGTACACCCTCGCGGTGGTCTGCAACCTGCCCTCACCCATCGCGGACGAAGCCGACCATACCCTGGCCGCCTTGGTCGGGCCCGAAGTGCTGACCGGCTCGACCCGTCTCAAGGCCGGCACCGCGCAAAAGCTCATCCTCAACACATTGAGCACCGGGGTTATGGTGCGCTTGGGCAAAGTTTATGGCAACCTCATGGTGGATGTGCGGCCAGAGAACGCGAAACTGCGAGCCCGGGCCGTGCGCATCTTGACCCAGGCCGCGGGCGTTGACCCCGAACGCGCGCGGCAAGCCCTGGACGCGAGCGGTTGGGACGTCAAAGTCGCGCTGGTCAGCCTGCTCGCGGGGATTTCGGCCGACCAAGCGCGGGCGTATTTGCAACAAGCGCGCGGCCACGTGCACCGCGCGCTGCAGCACGCACGGGAAAACCCGACCTCATCCCCCGAACCGACCCCTTCTGGAGGCAAGAGCCTATGAGCGCAACGTCTCTTTCCTCTTCGACCACCCAAACGGTGCCCCGCATCCGAGCCTGGCTGCGTAACCTGGCTCGGAACTACATCGTTCGCCGTTTGGTGGTCGCGCTGCTCAAAATTTACATTGTGGTCACCCTCACCTTCTTCATCATCCGGCTGATGCCGTCGAACCCCATTGATGCCTACATCGCGGAGCTCATGGACCTGTACGGCTATTCCTACGAAGATGCCCGGGACGAAGCGGCCGCGCTCTTCGGCATCGACCTCGAAGCGCCGGTGTGGAAACAGTACATTGACTACCTCATCGACCTCCTGCACGGCGACCTGGGCACATCCTACCGCTCCAAAGGCACGCCGGTCAAAGCGCTCATCGCGAAATACCTGCCCTGGACCCTCTTCAGCGTGGGCACGTCGCTCTTGATCAGCTTTACTTTGGGGATGTTGCTGGGGATGGCCATGGCCTATTGGCGGGGGTCCTGGTTCGACCACCTGCTCACCACGCTGGCGTCGATCATCAGCGCGATTCCCAACTATTTGATCGCGATGATGCTGCTGGTCTTCCTGGGCGTGCAATGGAAGCTGTTGCCCATCGCGAAGATGCGCGGCGCGTATTCGCCCGGCATGAAGCCCTCCCTCTCGTGGGCGTTTATCAAAGACGTGTTCTACCACGCCGCGCTGCCCATCACCACCTACATCCTCACCACCGTGGGCGGGTGGATGCTGGCCATGAAGAGCAGCACCCTCAGCACCCTGGGCGAGGACTACGTCACCGTGGCCAAGGCCCGGGGGCTGCCGGAACGCCGCATCGTGACCGCGTACGTAGGCCGCAACGCGTCC
>JAADEP010000047.1 GCA_013153335.1 Chloroflexota bacterium | reverse complement strand
TGGAACGCGACGGCCAGGGGCGTGTTGCGCGAGCCCGGCCCGAGCGCGACATGGCGCAGGCCCAGGCGGGCCCATTCGTCGACCAAGAGCGCGGCCCACAACGCATTGCGGTTGGGAAAGGGCGCCTCGTGCGGCATCCGTGCACGACCATCCTTGGGATACGAACTCAAGCCCGGGCGCACAGCCCCGGTACCCCGATGATACCATGCCGCGGCCGAGGCCTCGCGCGCTTGGGGCAACATAGTCCCCAGCGGCTTGAGAGCAGCTTCCTGCTTAGGGGCACATGTGCGTGAGTTCTAACGGTATTTCTATGGAGAATTGGGCTTGACTAATAGCCCTGTTCGTCTGCTGCAAAGGGCAAAACGAGACGATACAACAGGATGACATTCCAGAAGGGATGAAGCTCCGAGCCCTGGCCTGGTTGGCGACCAGACCAGGCCAGGGCCCGGAGGGTGGCGCAGGTTAGCCGCGGCTGAGCTCGCGCGCGATGATGTAGCGTTGGATTTCGCTGGTGCCTTCGTAGATTTGGAAGAGTTTGGCATCGCGCATGAGCTTTTCGACGGGATATTCTTTGCTGTAGCCGTAGCCGCCAAAGATTTGGACCGCTTCGGTGGCCGCGCGCATGGCCATGTCCGCGGTAAAGGCCTTGGAGTAGGCCGCGTACATGGTGTTGCGCTTGCCCCGATCTTTGAGCCAAGCGGCCTTCCAGATGAGCAGCCGCGCAGCCTCGATCTCCATGGCCATGTCGGCTAGCTTGAAGCCAATGGCTTGGTGTTGAATGATGGGTTTCCCAAAGGTGACGCGCGTCTTGGCGTATGCCAAGGCTTCTTCAAAAGCCCGGCGCGCGAGCCCTAATGCGCTCGCGGATACGGTCACCCGGGACGAATCAAAGACCTGCATGGCCATCAGAAAGCCCATGCCCTCTTGCCCGAGCAGGTTTTCCGCGGGCACTTCAACGTCTTTGAGCACCACTTCGGCTGCAGGTGACGCCTTTTGCCCCATCTTGGGGATGGGATTCCCAACTTGCACGCCCCATTCCTTTTCCACGATGAATGCGGAAATGCCGCCGTAGCGATCTTGATCGGTGCGCGCAAAGACCACGAAGATGTCCGCGACCGTCGCGTTGCTGATCCACATCTTGGTGCCGTTGAGCACATAGACGTCGCCCTTCTTGACCGCGGTGCTGCGGATAGCCGCTACGTCCGAACCCGCGTCCGGCTCGGTCAGCGCATACGCGCCCAAGGTCCCTTCGGCCATGCGGGTGAGGTATTTTTCCTTTTGCTCAGGCGTGCCAAAGAGGATGATGGGTAGCGCGGCTAACGAGTTCACACCGAGCGCGGTGCCGATACCGGTGCAGGCCCAACCCAGTTCTTCGGCCAGAAGCACTTCTTCGAACAAGCTCATGCCCGGCCCACCGTATTCCTCAGGGATGTTGGGGCTGAACAAGCCGTAGTCGATGGCTTTTTCAATAATCGGCCAGGGGAACTCGGCGGTCTCATCGTAATGGGCCGCGACAGGTTTGACCTCTTTCTCCGCGAATTCGTGCGCGAGGTCGCGCAACATCCGTTGTTCTTGCGTAAGTTCGAAGTCGAGCATAAGAACCTCCTGCAGGGTAGAGATAGCAGAGAGAGTAAGGAGCAGGGCGCGAGGGGCGGGAAGGCTTCTTGCCGTCTTCTAACCAAACTTTCTTCCCGCTGCTCGCTTCTGCCCCCTGCTATCTAGGCACGCAAATTTTCGAAAATGCCGGCCGCGCCCATGCCACCGCCGATGCACATGGTGACCATGCCGTAACGCGCTTTGCGACGTGGCATTTCGTGCAGCAGGGTCGCGGTCAGTTTCGCACCGGTCGCGCCCAAGGGGTGCCCCAGGGCGATCGCGCCGCCGTTGACGTTGGTGATGTCTTCGTTTAGCCCGAGTTCACGGATGACCGCGATAGCTTGTGCGGCGAAAGCCTCGTTGAGTTCGATGAGCTCGATGTCGTCGAGGGTGAGGCCTGTGCGCTCGAGCACCTTGGGCACCGCCTTGACCGGGCCAATGCCCATGATCTCCGGAGGCACCCCCGCGACCGCATAGCCTACAAACCGGGCCATGGGCTCAAGCCCGAGTTGTTTGACCATGCGTTCGCTCATGACCACGGTTGCAGCCGCGCCGTCGTTCATAGGCGACGAATTGCCCGCGGTCACCGTGCCCCCCACGCGGAACACAGGCTTGAGCCGTGCTAAAGCCTCCATGCTTGTGTCGCGGCGCGGGCTCTCGTCCACTTTAAATTCGGTCTCAATCACGATCTCGTTGCCGAACTCGTCGACGAGCCGCTCTCGTACGGGCACGGGCACAATTTCCTCCTCGAACTTGCCCGCGTCAATGGCTGCGATCGCGCGGCGATGGGACCGTAGTGCGAACGCGTCTTGCTCTTCGCGCGTAATCCCATACATCTCAGCCACGTTTTCTGCCGTGTTGCCCATGCTGATGTAGGCCTGCGGGAATTCCTCCGCGATTTCAGGATGCGGGCTGTAATAAAAGCCTGTCATGGGGACCCGGCTCATGCTCTCGACGCCGCCCGCGACGATGATATCGGCATCGCCGAACGCGATGGCGTGGGCCGCGGTCGCGATGGTTTGCAAGCCCGAGGAGCAAAAGCGGTTGAAGGTCGCACCCGGCACCGAAACCGGCAGCCCAGCCCGCTGCGCGATGATGCGCCCCATGTTCAGGCCTTGAGGCCCTTCGGGGAACGCGCAGCCGATGATCACATCGTCGACCATCTCGGGCTCGAGGCCTGGAACACGGCGGACGGCCTCACGGACCACGATCGCGCCCAGTTCTTCCGGGCGATAGTTGCGCAGAGTGCCCTTTTTCGCACGCCCCACCGCGGTGCGTACCGCGCTCACGATGTAAACGGCAGGTCGGCTCATGGTGTCCTCCTTCGTCAGCATTCAGCACAGAGCAGGACGGGAGCGGGGAACGCGCTGTCAACCATTTTCGTGGACTGGACGTTCCCCGCTCGCCGCGAAGGTTCAGTTACGCAGCGGTTTGCGGTGCTTCAGAATGTGCCACATCCGCTCTTGCGTCTTGGGTTGATGCGCGAGCTCCAGGAAGACCCGGCGCTCCAGATCCAGCAGCTGATCTTCGCTGAGATAGGATGGACCGGTCACCAGGTCGCCGCCGGTCATGGCAAAGGCCAAACGTTCCGCCAGGTAATACTCGTATTCGGTGATGAACCGGCCTTCCTTCAGGTTATAAGCCATGGACATAAACGCGGCCCGGGCATCAGGGCCCAAGACATAAATCGCGTTGCGATAGGGCGGCGGTGTGTAGCCTTCCTCATACAGCCGGATAACCTCTTGTTTGGCTACATAAACCCGTCGGTCGGCGTTGGTGACAATGACCGCGCCTTGGGGCAGGTAGCCCATTTCTTGGGCTTCTACCGCGCTCATAGCGACCTTGGCCATTGCGATTTGCTCGAACGCCTTGGCCAAAAAGGTCTGCACCTCGTTGGGCCGTTCGTTCGCGGCCGATTCCGCCGCCCAGGCCACCATTCGCGTCGTGCCCGTACCGGCTGGGATCAGGCCTACGCCCATTTCCACCAGCCCGATGTAGCTTTCGGCCGCGGCCACGGGGTGGGGCGAAGCCATCATCAGCTCGACACCTCCGCCCAGCACGCGGCCATGCACCGCGACCACGATAGGCTTGTGGAAGTAGCGGATGCGCTGCATGGTCTGTTGAAACTCTTTGACGACTTCGTCCAAATTGTCCATGGACATGAGGATTTCGAGCAGATTCGCGCCCAAGCTGAAGTTCTCACCGTCGTTCGCGATAACCAACCCGCGGAAGTCGCCGTCGCCCACAATGTCCATGGACTTGTGCAAGCCCTCAATGACCGTACGGCCCAGGGTGTTGCCTTTGGAGTGGAATTCCATCAGCGCGACCCCGTCGCCGAGGTCCACCAAGGTTACTTCCGAATTAGACCAAATGTGGCGGTCTTTTTGGCGCAAGAAATACGCCAACGGAATCTCATCTGGAGGTGGTGCGTCGTCCTGGTAGCCCTGGCCGTAGACGTACGACTTTTGCTCGGGGCCAAAGCCCACGTAGAAGGACTTCGCGCCTTTCTCGGGCATTTCCTGCGTAACCCATTCGGGCAGCGTTTCGCCAGCTGCCTGCATATCCGCAATCACCCGTTCGAATCCTAACGCGTCCCACGTTTGGAAGGGACCGTACGTCCAGCCGAAGCCCCAACGCATGGCCCGATCTACGTCCGCAGGGCGTTCGGTGATCTCGGGGATGCGCCGCGCGCTATAGGCCATGGATGTAAGAAAGTGCGAACGTAGAAACGCGCCAATGCGCCCCTGGTCTTCGTAGAGCGCGCGCAAGCGCTCGTCCAGATCCCGAATCTTTTTGTATTCTTCCAGGCCAGGCAAGTCGGGCTCTTTGGGCGGTTCATATTCCAGGGTCTCAAAGTTGATCACCCAAATTTCGCCGTTGGGCATCTTCTTGTAGAAACCGGCCTTGACCTTATCGCCCAACAAGCCTTTTTCCACCATCCGAACGAGAGGCTCGGGCGGTTTGAACATCTCGCGGCTTTCGTCGTGGGGCACGTTT
Source organism: Chloroflexota bacterium (assembly GCA_013153335.1). Lineage (GTDB taxonomy): Bacteria > Chloroflexota > Anaerolineae > Anaerolineales > DRMV01 > JAADEN01. The sequence goes on along the minus strand of JAADEP010000047.1, from coordinate 16,423 downwards.
TCGTACAAATTGCGCAGAACGTGGAGCAACGTGTCAAGACCTACGAGGTCCGCAGTGCGGAAGGTCGCGCTTTTGGGGCGGCCGATGAGCTTGCCCGTGAGCAAATCAATCTCGGGGATGGTGTATTCGCCCTCGAGCGCGGCCCGAACCGCGTGCATCAAGGTGAACACGCCGATACGGTTGGCGATGAAGTTGGGCGTATCCTTCGCGATGACAATGCCCTTGCCCAATACCATCCGGCCAAACCAAGCCATGCGTTGCAGCACGTCTTGCCGCGTGTCTTTGGTGGGAATCAGCTCCAGCAGCTTGAGGTAGCGCGGAGGATTGAAGAAGTGGGTGCCCAAAAAGCGACGCCGGAAGGGAAGCCGGCGACCTTGAATAATTTGGTGCAGGGGCAAGCCGCTGGTGTTGGTCGAGATAACCGCGTCGCGCCGCGCCACCTTTTCTACCTTGGCCATGAGGTCGCGCTTGACGTCGAGGCGTTCAATGACAGCTTCGATGATCCAATCTGCTTCTCGCAGCCGGTCCCAATGTTCTTCGAAGTTGCCCAGGCGGATGCGCCGCGCGGCTTTGGGCGAATAAAAGGGCGTGGGCTTCATTTTGCGCAATCGCTTGAAGCCCGCTTCGACAATCGCGTTTTTGTTTTCGCCCTCGGCCGGGATGTCCAGCAAATCGACCTGGAGTCCGACACTGGCCAGCAGGGCCGCGATTTGCGAGCCCATCACACCGGCGCCTAGGACGGCTACTCGGCGAAACGGTTTGAACTGGGTCATGGGTTGCCTCCACGAGATAAGTCGATCGTCAACCGTGGGCAGGGGAAGGGTTGGAAGTTGGTGGTTTAGGCGAAGTTAGAGGTTAGGGATCAGAAGTTGGCCAAACCTGTCGACTGACGACGACCGACTGCCGACTTTTTACCAACTTCCCGTTCCTCGCCTCCTGCTCACGGCTTCACGCTCACAATGATCCATTCCCCCTCGGGGGGTGGGTTTTGGTATAAGGCCTCGAGGGCCGGTTGGTAAGCTTGCTTCACCTTGGCCCGCCGGACCTTCAGCGTTGGGGTGAGCATTTCGTTGTCCACGGTGAGCTCAGCGGGCAGAATAGCCATACGCCGGATCTGGCTCCAGCGCGGCAGGGGCGCGTTGATTTGCGGCAACAGATCTTCAAAGGCCTGGCGGATGAGCGGCTCGCGCAGCAGGTCGAGCAACGGTTGCGAAGCGTCCAGGCCTTTTTGCCGCGCGTAGGCGCGCACCGCGTCCGGGTTCGGGAAGATCAACGCGGCCGCGAATTTTTGCCTTTCGCCCACGACAACGGCCTGGTCCACCAACGGCGAGGCACGCAACGCGTCTTCAATGGGTTGGGGCGTGACGTACTTTCCGGTTGAGAGCTTGAAGAGGTGCTTTTTGCGGTCCGTGATGCGCAGGTAGCAGTCCTCGGTGAGCTCGCCGATGTCGCCGGTGTGGAACCAACCTTCGTCGTCGATCACCGCGCGCGTGGCTTCGGGGTTCTTGAAATACCCCTTCATCACGTGGGGCCCGCGGGTGAGGATCTCGCCATCCTCCGCGATCGCGACCTCGACCCCAGCGATGGGTTGCCCCACCGTGCCCGGTCGGAAGGATTCGTAGCGGTTCACGGTGATCACCGGACTGGTTTCGGTGAGGCCATACCCTTCGAGCACGATGATGCCCGCGGCCGCGAAGAAGTGGGCCAGGTCAGGCCGTAAGGCCGCACCGCCCGAGATCGCGTACTTCAGCCGGCCGCCCAGAATCGCGCGCCATTTGCTGTAGACCAGACGGTCGAGCACGCGATGCAGCAGCGCGTCTTTGCCGCGCAGAGGCTGCCCGACGCGATAGCGTTGCGCGAGCGCGACGGCCTGGCGCAGCAGCGCGCCCTTGACGCCGCCCAGGGTTTGGGCCGCCTCGAGGATGCGCTCATAAATGCGCTCCAGCAGCCGCGGCACGGTCGCGAACATCGTGGGCTTTAGTTCTTGCGCCCGCTCCGCGAGCTCGTGGGGCCGGATGAAATACACCGCGGCGCCGAAGTTCATGTAGCCGTATTGCATCATCCGGCCAAAGACGTGGGTGAGGGGTAAGAACGAAAGCACCACTTCATTGGGGCCGTCGAACCAACGCCCCATGGCCCCAAAGGCAGATTTGACGTTGAAGGTAAGGTTTTGATGCGTGAGCATCACGCCCTTAGGTTTGCCCGTGGTGCCTGAAGTATAGATAATGGTCGCGACATCGTCGGGCGTGATCTCTTGCTTGAGCCGGCGGATGAGGTCAGGATCGTGATCCAGCACCTCCCGGCCTCGGGCGAGCAAGTCCTCGAGCGTGAGGAAGGCCACGCCTTCGGGCCAGCCCTCGGGTGGGGTTGTGCTTTGAGGTTGAGCGACAATCACCGCGCGCAAATAGGAAGACTGGCGGAGCAAAGGCAAAAGGCGCTGCAAAAGCTCGTCGTCCGAGACCACGACCGCGCGAGCTTCTGCGTGTTGCAGCACATATTGAAGCAAATCGGGCGCGTAGGTTAGATAGAGGGGGACGTCGATCATATGGGCGAGCTGCACGCCCATATCCACCCGGACGAAATCCGGGTCGCTATACATGAAGAGCGCCACGCGGTCCCCTGTGGCCAAGCCCAGGGCGCGCAGGCCGGCCGCAATCGCTTCTGCGTCTTCACGCAGTTGGCGCGTCGAGTACGAGAGCCAACGACCCTCGCGGTACACATTGAGAGCTTTGGGGTTCGGGTTCTTTTGACAAGCTTCATCCAATAGGTCAGGCAGGGTTAAGCCTAAGACCACCTCGCCGCTGTGGGGTGGGGCGGTACAGATTCGCATTGTACCTCTCCTGAGAAACTTGACCGAACGCGCGTAACCTCCCATCCTCTTTGGGGTTGTAATTAGTTTCTGCTGCGCCCGATTATAACACGCTTCTTCCGGCTCCACCGGCCACGCTTCTCGGTTTTGCGGATATGTGCGAGTTGTCAGGCCCAGCGACCTGGCCCTGTCGTCCGTTCAGCCTGGCGGAACGCGTCCCCGTTGCCTAAAGGGCTCCGTGAAATCTGGTACAATTTCAATTGCAAGTCGAATTTGACCGTCGGGCGGGAAGGAGCGCGGGATGACATTGCGCGTCGGTGTGATCTTTGGTGGGCGTTCGGCCGAACATGACGTATCGCTCATGTCTGCGCGTTCGGTGATGGCCCATTTGGACCCCGAACGATACGAGGTCTATCCTATTGCCATTACGCCCGACGGCGCGTGGTGGTTCGGCCCTGACGCGCTTGAGGTCCTGGCCCAAGGGCCCCAGGGCCGCCCCCAGGGGTTGACCCCTGCGATGATCCCGCCGGACCCCACCAAGGCCGGCTTGTGGGCGTGGCGCGACGCGGTGCTTGAGCGCCTCGCCACCCTGGACGTGGTCTTTCCGGTGCTCCACGGCCCTTGGGGCGAAGATGGCACGTTGCAAGGTTTGCTCGAGCTGGCTGGCGTGCCTTATGTGGGCGCGGGGGTCGCGGCGTCGGCTTTGGCTATGGATAAGGGCTTGTTCAAGGATGTGATGCGCGCCCATGGGCTCCCGGTGCTTCCTTACCGCGTCTTTACCCGCCACCAATGGCGCCGGGACCCCGAGGCTGTGCTCGATGCCAGCGAGGCCTTGGGCCCCTATCCCCTGTTCGTCAAACCCGCGAATTTGGGCTCTTCGATCGGCGTGACCAAGGCCAAGCATCGCGACCAGCTTCGCCAAGGCTTTGACGAGGCCGCGCGTTATGACCGCCGCATCATTGTGGAACGCGGCATCCCCGCGCGGGAAATCGAGGTTAGCGTACTCGGGAACGACGAGCCCGAAGCGTCCATTCCGGGCGAAGTCGTGCCCGCGGATGAGTTTTACACTTACCAGGCCAAATATTACGACGACCGTTCTCAACTGCTCATCCCCGCGCCGCTTTCGGACGAGTTGGTCGAGCAAGCGCGCGCTTTGGCCTTGGCCGCGTATCGGGCCATTGACGCGCGCGGTATGGCGCGCGTGGACTTTTTGCTGCACAAGGAAACCGGGGAGCTCTATCTGAGCGAAATCAACACCATCCCCGGCTTTACACCGGTAAGCATGTATCCCAAGCTATGGGAGGCGAGTGGTTTGCCCTATCCGCAACTTTTGGATCGCCTTCTCGCGCTGGCGCTTGAAGCGCAACGATGAGCGCGCGGCGAGAAGGGTTGTCCCGCTCAGGAAGACGGTCAGCGATGGCTTCGGTATCACCCTCAGCGACGTCCTTATCGTCACCCAAAACGCGCTCGAGTTCAACCCCGCGGCCTGGCCGTGCGATCCAAAACTCGGATCCCGATCAGATCGCGCCGCGGCGGGTTATTCCACGACCTTTGGAGATCGCGCGCGTTCCCCCGGCGCCGCGGCCTCGCTGGAAGCGCTGGCGCCGGCTTTGGCCGTTTCGCCGCGCGCCCGAGCGCGCGAGCCCCTGGGCGCAGCACCGCGCCCAGGCCGAAGCCATGCCGCGGCGATCGTGGTTGGTGAGCGCGTGGGTAGTGGTCACCACGGCTGCGTTGGGATTGCTGCTGTTTCATCCCGCGTTTCGAGTTGACGCGGTGCGTTTTGAGGGCGTGCAGCGCCTGTCCGAAGAGCAATTGCGGACCTTCGCGCCCATCCAGCAGCTTCAAGGCCAACCTCGGTTCGCGGTCGACCCCGAGCCCCTGGCCCAGGCTTTGCGTGAGGCCTTCCCTGGGATCCGCGCCGCTCAGGTGACGGTGCCGTGGCAAGGCCCGGTGCGCATCACCCTTGTGGAGCGAGAGCCGGCCTTGGTTTGGGAGAGCCCCCAAGGCGAGGTTTGGCTGGATCGCGAGGGTGTGGCCTTTGCCCTGGGCGACGAGATCCAAGCCGAAGGATACCCTCGGTTGGCGGTTTTGCCCGCGGAGGGCCAACCCTGGCCCGAACCGCCTTCGGCCGCGGAGATTCAGCATTTGCTCGCCCTGTACGCGCGCCTTCCCCAGGGCACCAAGTTGGTCTATCACCCGTTGCGGGGATATGGTTGGTATACGCGCGAAGGTTGGCCCGTGTTCATCGGCCATCAGCTGCAGGATTTTGAGCGCCAATGGGCTGTGTACCGCCGGTTGTATCCTCTTTTGGGCCAACAGGGTTGGACGCCGGCCTGGATTGACCTCTCAGACTGGCAACACCCTATCGTACACTTGGCCAAGGAAGGGATCGCCTCACCATGATGGCTTCGGATGATCGGCTTTTGTTCGCCTTGGATGTCGGGACGTCCAAGATCGCCGCGCTCGTGGTGCGGGTGGACGATGAGGAACGCCCGCCTGTTGTGCTCGCCCACGCGGTGGAACGCGCCCAGGGTATGCATGAGGGCGTGGTGACCGATATCGCGGCCCTCACGCGCGCGATACGTCGTGTGGTGCAACACGTCAACCGCATGAGCCCGGTCCCTATGGACCACGCGTATGTGACGGTCGCGGGCGCGCGCGTGCAAAGCCAGAATCACCGGGGCGCGGTGGGCGTTTCCCACGGCGTGGTGGATAAGACCGACATTGTGCGCGCGGAAGAAGCGGCGAAAGCCATCGCGATCCCGCACAACCGCGAGATTATTCACATTATCCGCCGCAATTTCCGGCTGGATGACCACCCGGTGAGCTGGCCTGAAGGGATGTACGGGTATCGGCTCGAGGCTGAGGTGCACATCATCACCGCGGAGCGCACGGCTGTGATGAACTTGCGCCAGGCGGTGGAACAGGCCGGGATTGCGATCGACGGCTTTGTTTTGGGGGGATTGGCCGCGAGCGAGGCCGTGCTTAGCAAGCAAGAACGCGACGTGGGCGCGGTGGTGGTAGATATCGGCGCGGGTACGACGGACGTGCTCATCTATGCCGAGGGCGAGGTTTGGCATACCGCGGTGTTGCCAATGGGTGGCGATCAGCTCACCCGCGATTTGGCCGTGGGGCTCAACCTCCCTTTGGCCGAGGCGGAGCGGGTTAAGCGTGAGCATGGCGCGGCCTGGTGGCCCGAGGAAGCCCAGGTGCTGCGCGAAGAGCGGGTGTTTGTCAAGCCCTTTGGCCAGAACCGCAGCGTGGCCATCACGCGCTATGATTTGGTGCGCATTCTAGGGCCGCGGATGGAGGAGATTTTGCAAGCGGTCGCGCGCACGGTGCGCGAGGCCGAGCCGCCAACGCAGCTTGCGGCTGGGGTCATTTTGACCGGCGGTACCGCGTTGTTGCCTGGGGTGCGCGAAATGACCACGCGCATTTTGCGCATGCCCACGCGGGTTGCCCGTCCCGAAGGCGTGCGCGGCCTGCCCGAGAAGTGGCGCTCGCCCGAGTTCGCGGCCACGGTGGGCACGGCTCGTTTGGCGCAACTTTGGCTGGGCCAAGATTGGAGCGCGAGTTGGACGCCGCCCATTGGCCCCTGGTGGCGGCGTATGCTCAAGTTCTTCCGCGATCTTCTGCCCTAACGTTGCGATGACCACCCTGCTTTTGGTCCGGCATGGCGAAACCGACTGGAACCGGGAGGGCCGTTATCAAGGCCAGGCCGACCCGGGGCTGAACGCGCGCGGTCGCGCACAAGCCCAGGCATTGGCCCATCGGCTGCGTGCGGCCGGATGGCGACCGCAGGTCATCTACACCAGCCCCTTGCGCCGCGCGGCCGAAACCGCGGCCATCCTCAATCAAGCTTGGCAGGTTCCGGTGCGCGTCGATCCCCGGCTGATGGAGATCCACCAAGGTGCCTGGCAAGGCCTGACGGTGGACGAGATCGCGCGGCGCTGGCCCCAGCTTTTCGAAGCCTGGGAGCGTACGCCTTGGGCCGTCCGCCCGCCTGGCGGGGAGACCCTGGCCGAGGTGCGCGACCGGGTTTATGCGGCCATAGACGATATCGTGCAGCGCCACCCTAACGATATAGTGCTCGTGGTCGCGCATCGTATCCCCCTGGCGATGCTCAAAATCCGCTACCAAGGCCATCCACCCGAGCAAGTGCGTTCCCTCGTTGTGCCCAACGCGGGGTACGAGGTGGTGACTTTGCCTCCAACCCGTCAGGTTCGTTAGAAAGCACTTTTGGAACGGAGGGCGCCCCATGTGGCAAGAACTCAAAGCCCATCTCAAAGCATGGGAGACGCGTGTCCTCGCGCCCTTTTTGCGAAAACGCCCGGAACGCAAACCCGAGTTTCGCACGTTTTCGGGGATCCCGGTCCCGCGTTTCTTGTTGCCCGAGGACCTCGATCCGGATTACATGGAAAAGCTCGGCTTCCCTGGGGATTACCCCTTCACGCGTGGGGTCTATCCCACGATGTATCGCGGCCGGCTGTGGACGATGCGACAATACGCGGGGTTTGGGACCGCGGAAGAGACGAACCAGCGCTTTCATTACCTGCTCAAGGCCGGGCAGACTGGGCTTTCGGTCGCGTTCGACCTGCCCACCCAATTGGGTTATGATGCGGACCATCCCTTGGCTTCGGGTGAAGTGGGCCGGGTGGGGGTTTCGGTTTCGTCCATTGAAGATATGGCCCGCTTATTCCGAGGCATTCCCCTGGACAGAGTATCGACCAGCATGACCATCAACGCGCCGGCCGCGGTGATTTGGGCCATGTACATCGCGGTAGCCAGGGCCCAAGGGGTAGCCCCGGAGAAGCTGCGCGGCACTATCCAGAACGACATCCTCAAAGAATATACGGCCCGAGGGACCTATATCTTTGCCCCGCGCCCTTCCATGCGGTTGATCACCGATACCTTTCGCTATGCTGCGCAAGCGGTGCCCAAATGGAACCCCATCAGCATCTCGGGCTACCACATCCGCGAAGCCGGTGCGACCGCGGTGCAAGAGGTTGCCTTCACCTTTGCCAACGGCATCGCGTACGTCCAGGCGGCCTTGGACGCGGGTTTGGATGTGGACCTGTTTGCGCCGCGGCTTTCGTTTTTCTTCAACGCACACAACAACTTCTTCGAAGAGATCGCGAAGTTCCGGGCGGCTCGGCGGTTGTGGGCCCGCATTATGCGCGAACGCTTCGGTGCGCAAGACCCGCGCTCCTGGCGCTTGCGGTTCCATACCCAAACCGCGGGCTCGACCTTGACCGCGCAGCAGCCCGAGAACAACATCGTCCGCGTAACGCTCCAGGCCCTGGCCGCGGTCCTCGGCGGGACCCAATCTCTACACACCAACAGCATGGACGAGGCCCTTTGGCTGCCCACAGAAAAATCCGCGCGCATCGCACTGCGCACCCAGCAAATCATCGCGTATGAAAGCGGCGTGCCCGATACGGTTGATCCTCTGGCAGGGTCGTATTTTGTGGAGTATCTGACCGACGAGATCGAGCGGCGAGCCGAGGCGTATTTGCAGCGCATTGACGAGATGGGTGGGGCGCTTCCCGCGATCGAACGGGGCTACATCCAGCGCGAGATTCAAGAAGCAGCCTACGCGTATCAGCAGGCCGTCGAGCAGGGCGAGCAGATCATCGTCGGCGTCAACGCGTTTCAAACCGAGGAAGAAGACGCGCGTGACCTGGAGGCGTTGGTCGTAGACCCCGCGATTGAAGAAGAACAGCGGCGCCGCCTGGCGGAGCTTCGAGCTCGCCGCGATACCCAGGCCGTGCATGAGATTTTGGCGCGCATCGAAGCCGCAGCCCGTCGGTCCGACGAGCCGCTGATGCCCTTATTCATCGAAGCTGTCGAGCGTCGAGCCACCTTGGGCGAGATCATCGGCGTGCTGCGCGACGTCTGGGGCGAATACCGCCCGCCCACGTGGATCTAAGTATCCATCCGGCTCTTGGTTATTCGCGAAACAGACCGCCGAAGCGCAGGGATTCGAGGACCTGGGCCAGGCGCTCGTAGTCGTCGCGCAGGAGCTGGAGCAGGTAGCGGACCGCGTTGTGTAGCCACGCGTCGCGGGTTTCGGCCGGCAAGGCTTGGTGGACCTGGCGCAGGTGGGTTGTCAGGAGGTCGGCCAAGGGGATGTCGGTTGCCTGCACCAGCGCGCGCAAGTAGCCCGGCTGGGGGTGGGCTTGCACGAACGCGAGGAGCGCTTGGGGTCCCACAGGACGAATCGCGGTCAGGCTAAGGGGCGGTTGGGGCGGTAAAAGATAGACGATCTCGCCCGTGGGTGTTTTGTAGCCAATGGTGCGGACCGCGATCTCCACCGGGACGATGCGGTTTTCATGCTGGTCGGCCAGCACTTCGCGCGGGTTGGCCGGCGCCAATGACAGCTGGCGCACCAGCTGGTCCTCGGGGATGCGGATGTCGGCGATGAGCCCGTAGAGCACAAAGTCGGCTTCGGCCCCGATGTTGGCTTGAACCATCGCGCCGAACTGCGCGCCCTGGCCCAGCGCGGTGCTGCGTGTACCGACCACGAATTCGCTCAGCGTGGCGCGCAACAAACGACCCAGAAGCGATGCGGCCATCTTGTCCTCCTAAAGCGCGTGCTTGAGCCGGGCCTTGTCCGATGCCGCGACCCATTCTCGCCTGTAGGTGGCCCACAAACGCAACAGCAAAGCCTCGACTTGCTCCCGTTCCGCGTAGCGGACCACGGCCTCCTCGTGCGCGCGAATGAGTACGTATGGGTAGTATCGCTCGGGGATAAGGTGGACCTGGTGCCAAAGCGCCCGATGGAGCAGGTCGACTTGATGAGGGGCCTGGGCCACGGCCTCGGGGATGTCCACCCGCGCGAGCCCGCGCCCATGGGGCAGGCGGAAGTAGAAGAAATGCGGATGCGTCCCGGGGGCGCGTTGCGGGTCAGGCGTGACAGGCACCCAGGTGCGGAACAGAGGCGAGCGTTGGCCGGGGCGAAGCACGGTCAGCCAAAGCGTGGCGTCGGTGAGACCCGGCCAGTGTTGATACACTTCACTCGGACGGACGACCGGCCCGCCTGATTCGGGCTGCAAGGACAACCGGCCCTGCTGAACCATGTCAAGCAGCGCGAGCATTCGGACCACGGTCGCGCTGCGCGGCCGGTCCACATACCCCGCGATCACCATGCCACGTTCGACCCATTGGGCCAGCAGGGTGGAATACGTCCGCGCCAAATGCTGCATCGCCTGCTCGCCTGCTCCGCGGCGCCAGAACTCGAGCGGACCGTCGAGCAACCCGATTTGCGGATACCCTGTTTGGCCTGGTGATATCCGCGCGCCTAGTAAGCGAAGTTCGCCCACGTCTCGCATGCTTGCGATATACGCGACGTCGTTTTCCTTGTCGACCAGGTCGGCCTCGGTGTAAAGCTGGGTTTCGCGCAGGATGGCCGGCGTTTGGCCTGGCCGCATTTCGACCGCGGCCAGGTTCACCAGGCCATAGTAGACCGGCGCGTGGTGATCCGGGCTGATTTGCGACCCGTCGGCCGCGCGAATCGTCACCCGGGGGTCCTGCGGCGGTGGGCATCCTGCTTCCCCCAGGGCTTCGCCGGCCCCGGCGGACGGATCTTCACCCGGACAGCGCCCCTGGTCGAGGCGGATGTCGTCCTCGATGGGCCACGCGGTACGCACATTGCGCGCCAGGTCCGGATGCGCAACCAAGACCCTTTGCAAGGTCTCTCGAGCCTCGCGAGGTGTCCAAGCGCGCAGATGTTCCAGCGCTTGCTCTCGGGCCAAACGCTGTTGTGCTTCGCGTTCCGCCAGCCCTTGGATCTTGCTTTCCGCCTGTCGGTAGAGCGCGGCCCAGTCAATGGGCATGGCTTCACTCCTTAGGGTTGGGGCGACTCGGCTTGTGGTGCCCCAGCGCTTGCAGCAGAGCCTGCAATCGCGGTGGCTCTTCCTCAAAAATATACCGCACCGGGGTGACGATAACCCCGCTCCCGCCAATGGCGCGCAGCTCCGCGATGGCGTCGTTCAAATCGCGGCGGGCGACCACAATGCTCACCGAGAACCATTGGCGCCCATCGTAACCGTACACCGGCGAAATGGTCGGGCCTTGAAGGCCCCGAATGTGGGGCTGGGACTGCACCAGGCGGGCGACGTCGTCCGCGCTTTGGCCGGCCACGTTGGCGATCACCAAATAGTTCTCTTGCGCGCGCAAGTGGGCTTCGATGTATTCCAACAAGTGTCGCGCGACGTCCAAGGCCTCGGGCCGCGTTTGCAGCGCGCGGCGGTTGGCGATCAGGACGGCCTGTGAGTGCAAAATCACCCCGTCTTTGAGCGCGCGCAACCGATTGTCGCGCAGTGTGAGGCCCGTGGTGACCAGATCCACGATCACGTCCGCGATGCCCAGGGTGGGTGCGATCTCCAGCGTACCTTCCAGGCCAATGAGCTGATGCGGGATGCGGTGCCGTTGTAAAAAGGCCGCGGTCAAACGCGGGAACTTGGTCGCGACCCGCAAAGGACGCTGCAATTGGGCCGTGTACGCGGCCAGATCCGCCATGGTTTCAACATGGGCCCAGGCTTCGGGGACCGCGACGCTCAAGCGGCAGTGTCCGAACCCCAGCGCGTCGTGCAAAATGAGCACTTCGTCCCCATCCCCGCGCTTTTCTTCCACCATATCCAGGCCCGTAATGCCAAAGTCCACACTGCCTTGCCGAACCCCAACCACGATATCCCCCGCGCGCTGGAAGAGCACCTCTAAGCCGGGGATGGCCGGCAAGTGCGCGACGTATTGCCGCGGGTTGAGCTTCTGCACGGCCAAGCCGCTTCGGGCCAAAAAGTCCAGCGAGGCGTCGGCCAGACGGCCTTTGGATGGCAACGCAAGGCGTATGGCGCGAGATGCCTTGACCGCGGTCATGGGCGCTTCTCTCCGATGGGCTCTAACGTTGGGGAGGGTCGGGCCTCGGCCATGGGCGGCCCCGCGATGCCGATGGCCCAGCGTCCCGGGTGCCAATAATGCCGTATGGCCGCGTTCACCTGCTCGGTCGTGATGCTGCGAATGATCGCCGGGTATCGGCGATAGTAGTCCAAACCCAACCGATAACGCTCCAGGTGCAAAAGCGCTTGCGCGACCCCAGCATTGGTCTCCAACTCCAGGGGCAGACTCCCGATGGCCTGGGATTGCACGTCCGCGAGCTCGTCCTCGGTGACGCCTTCTTCGACGAAGCGGCGCACCTCTTGTTGAATCAACGCGAGCGCGCGCGCGACGTTCTCAGGGGCCACGCCCGCGATGACATCCCACGGCCCGGGGCCCATGCCCCCGCTTAGGGAGGAGTACGCGTAATAGGCCAGGCCGGCTTGTTCGCGTACGACCTTGCCGATCCGGCCCATCATGCCGAAGCGGCCCAGAATGCTGTTGCCCAGCGCCGCGGGGAGATAATCCTCCGCGAAGCGGCTGGGGCCGATGGTCGCGAGAACGATATCCGCCTGGCTCTTGTCAGGAATAGCGACCTCTTGGCGCAGCTCCTGCTCGGGGAGGTGCACTGGGGGGAGGGAGGGAGCTGCCTCGGGTTGGTCGGGGTTGATCCAGTCTTCGAACGCGGCTCGCACGTGCTCGAGCGCGGCTTCGGGTTCGACCGCGCCAACAACCGCGATGACCATTCCGCGGGGGCCGTAATATCGTCGGTGGAACGCGAGCATATCGTCCCGGTGCGTTGCCCGGACTCCGGCTTCAACCTGGTCCATCGTGCGGCCATAAGGGTGCGTGGGCGTATAGAGCAGTGCGTGCGCGGTTTCGGCCGCGCGCGCAGTGGTGTCTTGTTTGCGCACGGCCAGGTGCGTGAGGATTTGGGCCCGGCGCTTCTCCAGTTCGTCGTTGGGGAAAGTGGGCCACCGCAAAGCTTGGGCGAGCAGCTGCAGCAGGGTAGGCAGATCTTCGGCCAGCGCGCGGCCTTGGAACGTGGTGGTGTGGATGTGCCCGCGAATAGCCAGCGTGGCTGCCATACCTTCGAGGATGTCAAAAAGCTGCTGGTGCGTATAGTCTTTCGTGCCGCGTAGCAGCATCGAGGCGGTGAAGCCGGCCAAACCGATGCGGTCTTCGGGTTCGTATATCGCGCCCGCGGGCAGATAGCCCGCGATCACGATGGAAGGGCTCGCGAAGTTCGGGCGCGCGTAAACCACGATACCGTTGTTGAGGGTTGCGCGCAGCGTATCATCAGGACCGGGCACACCGGGCATACAGACCTCCGACGGTTAGGGATGCGTTCTGCATGGGCAAGGTTTCGGCTTGGGTGGATGGGCCTCCCGCACGTGCCTCGCGCCGAGCGTGGCGAGGGATGTCCGGGTCCCCGCGTTCAGACCCGGTCCGCAAAGTAACGCTCCATATAATGGAAGAAAAGCAGCCCTGTGACCAAGACCACGAGGGCGACGCCTATCGACAGGAGCATGCCCAGGTCCGGACCGGGCGGCGCCTGGAGCAAGGCCCAGCGAAAGCCATTGACCACGCCGGCCATGGGGTTGAGCGCGTAAATCAGCCGCCAGCGTTCGGGAATCATGCTCGGCGCGTAGACGACCGGCGTGACGAAAAAGAGCAAATTTACCACAAAGGGGAGGATGTAGCCCACGTCTCGATAGAGCACGTTCAACGCCGACGCCCATAAGCTCGCGCCAAAGGCCACGATGAACGCCAGCAGCAAGAACAGAGGCAGGGTCCAGAGATAAGGCGTCGGGCGCACGCCGTACCATACCATGAGCCCGGCCAAGACCAGGAACGCGAGCGCGAAGTCAACCAGCGCGCCCAGCACCGCGGCCAGCGGGATAGCCAACCGGGGAAAATACACCTTTGTGAGCATGGGTCGGCTCGCGACCAGGGAGCGGCTGGCCTTATTGAAGGCTTTGACGAAGAAATCCCAGGGCAGGAGCCCCGCGTAGGAGAAAATCGGGTACGGAATGCCATCCGAGGGCAGTTTGGCCAATCGGCCAAAGAAGATGCTGAAGACCACCATGCTGATGAAGGGCTGCAGGATGGCCCATGAGACGCCCAGCAGGGTTTGCTTATAGCGCACCTTGATGTCGCGCCACGTGAGGAAATACAAAAGCTCCCGGTATTGCCACAACTCGCGGAAGTCCGGGAACCCCCATCCGCGCGGGGGGCGGAGCACAATAAACGGTTTGGCTGGCGTTGGCGCGACCTCCGGGGTCGGAGCCGAGCTATCCTTCACCTTCGATCTCCTGCCGATGGGCCAGGTACCAGTCAATGGTCTTGCGCAGGCCTTCTTCAAAAGGCGTTTTGGCCTCCCATCCGAAGTAGGCTTTGGCCCGGCTGGTATCGAGTTTCCGCCGCGGTTGGCCGTTCGGTTTGGTGGTGTCCCAAACAATGTCGCCCTCGTAACCTACCATTTGGGCGATGGTCTCGGCCAGGCGGCGGATGGAGATCTCCTCGCCGGTGCCGATGTTGACCGGCTCAGGCCCGTCGTATTTTTCCGTGGCCTCGACAATAGCCTCGGCCGCGTCGCCCGCGTATAGAAACTCGCGTGTGGGGCTTCCATCGCCCCAGAGCACGACCGGCCCGCCGCGCTCTTTGGCGGTCACGAATTTGCGGATCATGGCCGGGATGACGTGGGACGTCTCCAGGTCAAAGTTATCCCGGGGGCCATACAAGTTCGCGGGCAGTAAATAAATCGCGTTGAAGCCGTATTGTTGCCGATAGGCTTGAGCCTGAACCAGCAACATCTTCTTGGCCAGGCCATACGGCGCATTGGTCTCTTCCGGATAGCCGTTCCACAAGTCTTCTTCTTTGAAGGGCACGGGGGTGTATTTGGGGTAGGCGCATACCGTCCCGATGGCCACGAACTTCTGCACCCCGTGTCGCCAAGCTTCGTGCATTAGCTGCACGCCCATCATCAGGTTGTCATAAAAGAACTCGGCCGGCCGCTTTCGATTCGCGCCGATTCCGCCCACATTTGCAGCCAAATGGATGATGATGTCGGGCTGCGCGTCGTGCAACAAGCGCAGCACTGCCTCGTGCTGCACCAAATCATAGTCCCGTTTTCGTGGAATGAAAATGTCTTCGGCCCCGCGGCGCCGGAGCTCTTCCACTACGTAAGACCCCAAAAATCCGGCCCCGCCCGTGACGGTCACACGCTTTCCTTTCCAGAAGTCCGACATCCCTTCACCTCCGTTGGCGAGCTCAACCGGCCTGATTATAGCAGATTTCCTTGGCGCCCATCGCGCGGCCCGGTCTTGGGCGCTGGGCCAGATTGCGCGCGCTTTCTTGGGGGCGACGTGGTACAATGAAAAATGGACGCCAGGTTTTGACTCCGGGTATTGGGGTTAGCGCTATGTATGAATTGGGAACACCTTTCGCGGGACGGCTCTTCGCCAGCGCGATGCCGTTTAGCGAGCATGATTTTGACAAAAATTTATGGAATGCTTACCTTTCGCTCGGAATTACGCATGTGGTTGTTCTGGTCACGGATGAAGAGCTCGCGGCCATTCCCCAACGGGATTTGTTGCAATGGTATCAACAGCATGGCCTAGAAGTGCTGCATCATCCCATCCCTGATTTTCACACACCGCAACGTTTGTCACAATTCCAAGACGCGCTGGCCTGGACCCAAGACGCGCTCGAGCAGGGGGCCAGTGTCGCGGTGCATTGCGCGGCTGGCCGTGGACGTACGGGGCTTTTTCTCGCGTGCTGGGCGCAAGAGGCCCTGCAAATGGCCCCTGAGGCTGCGCTGAACTGGGTGCGCCGTTACATCCCAGGCGCGGTTGAGACCCGCGAGCAAGAAGAGTTCGTGCGCTCGTGGCCTCGCTTGCGCGAGCGCTTGCAAACCTCATGCTAAGGAAGTGCTCGCCTGTCCGTGACCTCGCCTTCCGTGCCTTCGAGCGCCTATGCGGGTGACCCTGCCCAGTACCATCGTTCCCGAGGCATTCCGCCGTGGGTATTAGAACAAGCCGCGCAGCGTCTGGTGGCTGCGCTTCCGCATGCCCGAGCCGGCCTGGAGATCGGGATTGGCACCGGTCGCGTGGGCGCTCCGTTAGCTCGCCACCTGCCGCTCGTCGGGGTGGATTTGTCGGAACGCATGCTGCGCTTTTTGCAACAGCGCGTGGATCGGCCCGCGGCTTTGTCGCTTGTCCTGGCCGACGCGTGCCGCTTGCCCTTCCCCCAAGCGCGTTTTGACGTAGTGATAAGCGTGCATATGTTGCATTTGGTCGCGGACGTGGACGCATGCCTGCGCGAAGCACGCCGCGTGACCCGACCCCCGGGCTGGTTCGCGCTCGGGCTGCTCGAGCACGCGGCTGGTTCGCCGGTGACCTGGGCCCAATCCCTTTGGCGAAGGCTGCTTCTGCAACGGGGATATCCCGCGAGCCATCCTGGTTGGCGCTCGTACGCGTTTGTGCAAGGCCGGCTCGAGGCGTTGGGCGCACGGTTGCGCGCGAGGTTGGCGACCGACCCGTGGGTTCGGTGGCTCGACGTGCGCGAAGTCTGGCGCGCGGTCCGGACGAAGCGGTTTTCGCCGTATTGGGGCCTTCCCCCCGGGCAACATCGCCGCCTGAGCCGGCAACTCGCGCGCGCGTTTCAACAGCGCTATGGATGGCAGCCGCGAGTCGTGCCCGATGTGCGGCGCTTTGTTTGGTACCTTTACCAATGGTC